>NZ_JAOSHO010000240.1 GCF_025917275.1 Pseudomonas agronomica
GCGGGAGCAAGCTCCCTCGCCACGGGGATTGAGTATGGCCTCAATTGTTTTTGGGCAGTTCAATCACGAACCGCGTCCAGCCATCGGCCGATTCGCAGCGGATGTCCCCCCCATGGGCGCGGATGATCGAGCGGGTGATGGCCAGCCCAAGTCCTGCATGTTCGCTGCTGCCTTCCTGGCGGGACGGGTCGGCGCGATAAAAACGGTCGAACAGGCGCGGTAGCAGATCCGCTGAAACGCCTTCGCCGCTGTTCTCCACGCACATGCTCACTCCTTGACCCACATCGACAATCCGCACGCGCACTTCGCCGCCACTGGGGGTGAAGCGCAGGGCATTGTCCAACAGGTTGGAAAGGGCCCTGCGCAGCATGTTGCGGTCGCCCTCGAAGAGGCTTTCGCCGTCGCGACCCAAGCGTACGTTGGCGTCTTCGGCCAGGGGCGCGAAGAAGTCCAGCAACACATCCACTTCCTCGGCCAATTGCAGCGATTCGCGATGAAGCGCCAGCAGACCATGATCAGCCTTGGCCAGGTACAGCATGTCGTTGACCAGTTGCGCCATCCACTGCAGTTCTTCGAGATTGCCGTGCAATGCCTCGCGATAGTCTTCCAGCGAACGCTCGCGGGTGAGGGTGACCTGGGTGTGGGTCAGCAGGTTGGACAGCGGCGTGCGCAGTTCATGGGCGATGTCGGCGGAGAACGCAGAGAGGCGTTGAAACGCATCGTCCAGGCGACCGAGCATGTCGTTGATGCTGCGGGCCAGTTCCGCCAGTTCGACGGGCATATGCTCTTCCGGCAGCCGGGCATTGAGGGAGCGGGCCGAAACGCTGCTGGCGATTGCGCCCATGCGTCGCAAGGGGCGCAGGCCACGGCGGGCTGCCCAGGCACCGAGCAGGGCAGTGGCCAGTGCCGAGAGGCCGACGGTCAGCCAGATCAGCCGCTGCATGCGTTGCAGAAAGTGTTGGTGATGGGTGATGTTCAGCAACAGGGTCAGTTGCGGTGAGTCGGTGCGATCGGAATACAGCGGCGCGTTCAGCACTCGATAGTCATTGTCGGCATCGCGCAGCGTGTACAGGCCGGGACGTTCCGGAAGTTCGCGCGGCGCCGGGATCGGGCTGCCATGCCACTGGGTACTGTTGCTGTCCCTGATGCGCAAGGTCAGGTCCGCCTGGCGGCTCAACTCATCGTCCAGGCGCACCTGGGGATCATGGCCGTGGGTGTCTTGCACGGCGCGCCGTACGCCGATCAGTTGGGTTTCGAGCAGTTGTCGGTCCAGCTCCACGAAGTGCGCCTCGCTGCCGCGGCTGAACAACACGCCCGCGAATAGCGACACGACGGCGGTGCAGGCGGCGAAGAGCAGCGCCAGCCGATTGCTCAGTGACCACCGGCTCATAGGCTGCGCTCTTCAAGGACATAGCCCATGCCGCGCACGGTGTGGATCAGCTTGTTGGGAAACTCGTCGTCAACCTTGAGCCGCAAGCGGCGGATCGCCACCTCGATGACGTTGGTGTCACTGTCGAAATTCATGTCCCAGACTTGCGAGGCAATCAGCGACTTTGGCAGTACCTCGCCCTGGCGCCGCAGCAGCATTTCCAGCAAGGCGAACTCCTTTGCAGTCAAATCGATGCGTCGGCCGCTGCGCTCAACGCGACGCCGAATCAGGTCCAGGCGCAGGTCCGCCAGTTGCAGGCTGGTTTCCTGGGGCGTCGAGCTGCCACGGCGCAACAGGCTGCGCACCCGGGCCAGCAGTTCGGAAAAGGCAAAGGGCTTGACCAGGTAATCATCGGCGCCCAGTTCCAGGCCATGCACGCGGTCCTGTACCGCATCGCGCGCGGTGAGAAACAGGACCGGCGTGTCCAGGCCGGCTCCGCGCACGGCTTGCAGGATTTGCCAGCCATCGCGACCGGGCAGCATCACGTCGAGAATCAGCAGTGCGTATTCATCGCTCAGGGCCAATTGCTGGCCGGTGATGCCGTCGGCCACCAGGTCGGCGTTGAACCCGGCTTCGCTCAAGCCTTGGCGCAGGTACTGGCCGGTTTTCAGTTGGTCTTCGACAATCAGCAGTTTCATGGGCGGCTCGAGGCGGTGTTTGAACGAGGGCGTTATACCGTGGTGCATGGGCAGGTGGGCCAACCTGACAAACTTGTAATGCAAATGTCAGTCAACTGGCAGTCGCGCCTGCTTAGAGTCTTCGACAAGTTGAACCTTATCTTGCTGGAGTATGAACATGTTGAGGGTAAATCGCCTGGTGCTAGCCGCCTCTGTGCTGGCGTTGAGTGTGTCGTCCTGGGCGTCGCCGGGCTATTTTGATTTCGGCCAGCCCGCGCCGGCAGCCGAGGCCAGCCGCAGCATTGAAGTGGTGATGGGCGACATGTCGTTCAATCCCAAGGCGCTGGACATCAAGGCCGGCGAAACGGTGCGCTTTGTATTGATCAACAAAGGCCAGTTGTTGCACGAATTCAACCTGGGCGATGGGGCGATGCACGCCGAGCACCAGCAGGAGATGCTCAAGATGCAACAAGACGGCATGTTGTCTCCAACCGGAATGGCATCGGGCATGGACCATGCCGCCATGGGACACGGGGATAAGGGCGGGATGAGTCACGACGACCCCAACAGCGTGCTGGTGCAGCCGGGCAAGACCGGTGAATTGACCTGGACGTTCACCAAGGCCACTCGCCTGGAGTTCGCCTGCAATGTGCCCGGGCATTATCAAGCCGGGATGAAAGGCGACCTGACAGTCAGTCAGTAAGCGCTCAAGGCGGTGGCAAAGGCTGGTAGAATCCGCTGATTCTTCAGTCAGGTTTCCGTCATGCATCCCGCAGCCGAACATTCGCCGCTGGGCAAATCCAGCGAATACATCGCTACGTACACGCCGTCACTGCTATTCCCGATCCCGCGCACCGCAAAGTGGGCGGAGTTGGGCCTGACGGCCGAGACCCTGCCGTACAAAGGCGTGGACTTCTGGAATTGCTTCGAATTGTCGTGGCTGTTGCCGTCCGGCAAGCCAGTGGTGGCCATCGGTGAGTTCGCTATCCCGGCGGATTCGCCGAACATCATCGAATCCAAGTCCTTCAAGCTGTACCTGAACTCGTTGAACCAGACGCCGTTCGCCGACACCGCGAGCCTGGAAGCCACCCTGCGCGTGGACTTGTCGAACGCTGCTGGCAAGCCAGTGGGCGTGCGGATCCGCAGCCTCAAGGATGTGGAAAGCGAAGGCGTCGTGGCGCTGCCCGGCGTATGCATTGACGAGTTGGATATCAATGTCGACTCCTACGAGCATCCGCGTCCGGAGCTGCTGCGTTGTGATGACTCGCGCATCGTCGAGGAGAGCCTGCACAGCCATCTGCTCAAGTCCAACTGTCCGGTGACCAGCCAGCCGGACTGGGGCAGTGTGGCGGTGGAGTACCGTGGTGCGGCACTGGATCATGCCAGTTTGCTGGCCTATATCGTCAGCTTCCGCCAGCACTCGGATTTCCATGAGCAGTGCGTAGAGCGGATCTTCCTCGACCTGCAACGCTTGCTCAAACCGGAGAAATTGACTGTGTACGCGCGGTATGTGCGGCGGGGTGGGCTGGATATCAATCCGTATCGCAGCACTGAAGAGGTGACGTTGCCGAACCATCGCCTGGTCCGTCAATAATCGCCCTTGTGGGAGCGGGCTTGCTCCCATAGGGGATTGCATTTCGGATCGCGGACATTGAAAAGCCCTGCTGGCGATAGCAGGGCTTTTTACTGTTTGAAGGTCAGATCCCCATGCTGCCCAAAGTATTGACGATATTGCGCAGTGTTCCGGCGATAGTGGGATGCTCCACTTCAAATCGCTCTACAGCCAGGTTCACCCCGTCGACCAGATTGTTGTCCTGAAGGTGATTTTCCAGTTCGATCTGGGATTCGATCTGCGCCATCAACTCGTGCAGATGTTCGCGCTCTGGCTCAGACAGCGGCGGGTTCTGGTCCAATTGCTCGCGCAGTGTGTTGAGCTGTTCTTGCAAGTCGCGGGCAGGCATTGGCGTACTCCCTTTATTGATAGGCACTGCCATGGACCGCGACGCAGCGTCAAAAGTCCATGGCCTGCCTTAAGAGTAATCCACACTCACGCGCCCTGCATGATCCCGGTCAGGGCTTCTCGCCTTTTAGCCTGCGCAGGCTGATGTCGGCGAGGCAGGTGTCGAGTTCGCCCAGATGATCGATCACCGAATGCACCCCCAGGCCGAACAATTGCACCGTCGCCTTGGCTCGCTTGATCTCCCGGTCCTGTTGGCTCAAGGTCTGCCACTCGGCGGGCGACAGGCCACACAAAGAGCCGCAGGAGGCCAATCCGATGGTCCATAAGCCGGCGTTGAGCCCTGATTGCAGCAGCCTCGGCTCGCCGCTAACCAATACGCAACCGTCCAGTTGCTGAACATCCAGCGCCATCAGCGCTTGCCAAACGGCATGCGGCGCAGGCCAAGGATTATTTGTTGCAGGAAGTTGCGGTGCTTTGATGAACCCAGGCAATGCGGTTGCCAGTCGATGACTGGTGGTGGGAGGCAGCTCGTCGAGCCAAGCGCAGGGAATATCCAGGTGTTGCAAGTGTTGCAGGCTTTCCAGGGCGCCGGGTGTCGGTTGGGCGTGGTCCGCGGGCGTCGCCCCCGGCTGGCGAATGCGCGACCCGAAATCCACCAGGCATCCACTCAGGCCGAACAGTACGGCGGTAAGACTCGGAGCGGGGAGGGGCAGGGCTTCGGCGCGCGGCATGGGAACGTCCTTGAAATAACTCGCAGCCTAACGGGCCGCGATGACAGTCCGGTGACAGGAAAATGAAGGCCGCACGTTGTGGAATCTTCCTACAGGAGCGTCTTTTTCAATGCTGCCTATCTGCGCGTTCCGTCTTATACTAACGGTCTCACCGCCTGGGCTCGGCGCCCTTGCCTGTTTAATCCAAGGAGTTTTTCCCTATGCGCTGGAGCCCTCGTCTAGCTCAGCTATGTCTTTGCGCCAGCGTCCTGCTGGTGCCGTTCGCCACCCAGGCCGCCACGGAAGAAGACCCTTGGGAAAGCATCAACCGTCCCATCTTCACCTTCAACGACACCGTTGATACCTACGCGCTCAAGCCGCTCGCCCAAGGTTATCAATACGTGACGCCGCAATTCCTCGAGGACGGCATCCACAACATGTTCCGCAACATAGGCGATGTGGGCAACCTGGCCAACAACGTGCTGCAAGCCAAGCCGGCGGCCGCCGGGGTCGACACCGCCCGATTGATCTTCAACACCACCTTCGGCCTGCTGGGCTTCTTTGATGTAGGCACCAAAATGGGCCTGCAGCGCAGCGATGAAGATTTTGGCCAGACCCTGGGCTATTGGGGGCTGGGCAGCGGGCCATACGTGATGCTGCCGTTGTTGGGGCCAAGCACCCTGCGTGATGCGCCGGCCAAGCTGGTGGACAGCTACGCCACGCCTTATCCCTACATCGATAACGTTTCGGTGCGCAATTCGATCTGGGGCCTGAATATTGTCGATACGCGCGCCAGCCTGTTGTCTGCGGAAAAATTGGTGAGCGGCGACAAATACGTCTTCATTCGCAATGCGTTCCTGCAGAACCGCGAATTCAAGGTCAAGGATGGCCAGGTAGAAGATGATTTCTGATTGAGTTCCGTGAAACTGGAAGGCGGCCCGAAAGGCCGTCTTCTTAGCATCGACGTGATGTTTGAGCGGGTTTGGTCCTTCCATTGAGTTACGCTTCGCTCGGTTCTTATAACTCTCTGTACTTTGACAAATGACGACGGCAAGCGGCTGTCTGCATGAGCTTGAAACGCCCCGCGGATGGGAGTACCGTCTGCGCCTTAGAAGGGCACCTCTGATGTAACTGTGCGTAGGGCAACGGCCTGAAACCGGTACGACAGAGAGGCTAGAAAGCGAATCCAGTAGTGCGCGCCAGGCTCGATTGCCCAGCCCGCTACGCCAACCTAATTCTGGCGCCGTTTGCCCACATGCCAAAAACCAGTGCCACGCTGCTGATAATCGATGATGACGAAGTGGTGCGAGCCAGTCTCGCGGCCTACTTGGAAGACAGTGGTTTCAGCGTCTTGCAGGCCAGTAACGGCCAACAGGGTCTTCAGGTATTCGAGCATGAGAAGCCCGACCTGGTCATCTGCGACCTGCGCATGCCGCAGATGGGCGGACTCGAACTCATTCGCCAAGTCACCGAGATTTCCTCGCAGACACCGGTAATCGTGGTGTCGGGCGCGGGCGTCATGAATGACGCGGTCGAGGCCTTGCGCCTGGGCGCGGCGGATTACCTGATCAAGCCCCTTGAAGACCTCGCGGTGCTCGAACATTCGGTGCGTCGCGCCTTGGACCGTTCACGCCTGTTGGTGGAAAACCAGCGCTACCGCGAAAAGCTGGAGACGGCCAACCGTGAGCTCGAAGCCAGCCTGAACCTGCTGCAGGAAGACCAGAATGCCGGGCGCCAGGTGCAGATGAACATGCTGCCGGTCAGCCCCTGGACCGTCGACGATTTCCGGTTTGCCCACCAGATCATCCCGTCGTTGTACCTGTCGGGCGATTTCGTGGACTATTTCCGCGTCGACGAGCGACGAGTGGCGTTCTACCTGGCGGACGTTTCCGGCCACGGCGCTTCGTCGGCATTCGTGACGGTACTGCTCAAATTCATGACCACGCGCCTGTTGTTCGAATCCAAGCGCAACGGTACGTTGCCGGAATTCAAGCCTTCGGAAGTCCTTGGGCATATCAACCGGGGCCTGATCAGTTGTAAGCTGGGCAAACACGTCACGATGGTCGGTGGAGTCATCGACGAGGAGACTGGTTTGTTGACGTATAGCATCGGCGGTCACCTGCCGTTGCCTGTGTTGTATACACCTGACAGTGTTCGTTACCTGGAAGGACGTGGTTTGCCGGTAGGCCTGTTCAACGAGGCCACCTATGAAGACCACATTCTGGAACTGCCGCCGACGTTCAGCCTGACGCTGATGTCTGATGGCATTCTGGACCTTTTGTCAGAACCTACACTCAAAGAGAAAGAAGCAGCCTTGCCTGAACGGGTAAGTGCGGCGGGCGGCAGCCTGGAAGGCCTGCGGCAAGTGTTTGGATTAGCCACGCTAGGGGAGATGCCGGATGATATCGCCCTGTTAGTGTTGAGCAGGAACCTTTGATGAGTACCGGTAGAATCCAGTTCGCCGAGCAGGACGGCACCTTTGTCCTGAAGTTTGTCGGTGAAGTGCGCCTGACCTTGTGTTCGGCGCTGGATGCGACAATCGAGAAGATCTTCACCGCGCTGAATTTCAACGCCATCGTGATCGACCTGACCGAAACCCGCAGCATCGACAGCACCACTTTGGGCCTGCTGGCCAAGCTGTCGATCCTGTCGCGGCAAAAGGTCGGCCTGTTGCCGACTGTCGTCACCACCCATAACGACATTACCCGTCTTCTCCAATCGATGGGCTTCGACCAGGTGTTCAACATCGTCGGCGATCCGGTACCGTGTCCGGAATGCCTTGACGACCTGCCTGATCAGGACCAGTCCGAAGAAGACGTACGGATCAAGGTGCTTGAAGCCCACAAGATCCTCATGGGGCTGAACGATTCCAATCGCGAAGCGTTCCATGACCTGGTGAATGCGCTGGAGCGGCCTTGATTCTTGAGCGTGTGTAGACCGAACTGACGCT
>NZ_JAOSHO010000241.1 GCF_025917275.1 Pseudomonas agronomica
TCGCGAGCAAGCTCGCTCCCACAGGGGAAGTCATCGCCCTTGGATTTTGTGTCAGTTGTTAGGGTGCCCTTTCTAATTATTGTCACTACTTTGTGCCTGAGCCCGACCGTGTGCGGGCAGTTCCTCAAACCTTTTTTCGAGTGAGGTGCACCATGGCCAAAGTTATCCTGAAGAAAAAAACCGACGTTGAATCTTCCACGCTCAGCGACGTGAAAACGTACGCGCGCAAGATCTGGCTGGCTGGCCTGGGCGCCTACACGAAGGTCGGCCAGGAAGGCAGCGAGTACTTCCAGGAGTTGGTAAAGGCTGGCGAAGTTATTGAAACCAAAGGCAAAAAGAAGATTGCCGGAAAACTTGAAGCGGCTAACAGCGAACTGATCGAAGCCAAGACCGACGTGAATACGTTCAAGGCTCGGGTTGAAGTACAACTCGATAAAGTCGAGAAGGTATTCGACGCGCGCGTTGCAAGTGCCTTGAATCGTATCGGCATTCCGTCTAAACATGACGTTGAGGCACTCTCTGCTAAGCTCGATGAGCTGACGGCATTGCTCGAACGTGTCGCGCGTAAACATTAAGGAGAACGGGATGGCTGGCAAAAAAATCACCGAAAAAGAAGGCAGCTCGTGGGCCGGGAAGATTGAAAAGTACTCCCGCAAAATCTGGCTTGCTGGTTTAGGCGTGTACTCGAAGATCGACACTGACGGCAGCAAACTCTTCGAGTCCCTGGTTAAGGACGGCGAGAAAGCCGAAAAACTCACGAAGACGGCGATCGGCAAACAAGTCGATGCGGCTGCGGTCTCTGCCGAGTCCGCCAAGTCGAGAATCGGCGGCGTGAAAGATCGCGCGCTGGGCAAGTGGGACGAGCTGGAGGGGGCTTTCGACAAGCGCCTGAACAGCGCGATTTCCCGCCTGGGCGTGCCGAGCCGCAATGAAGTCAAGGAACTGCACAGCAAGGTCGACACCCTGACCAAGCAGATCGAAAAACTCACCGGCGCGAAAGTCACGCCAGTCGCGACCAAGGTTACAGCCACCAAGACGGCGGCGGCCAAGCCAGCGGCGAAGACGGCAGCCAAGCCACTGGTCAAGGCTGCGGCCAAACCGGCAGCGAAAGCCGCCGCCAAGCCCGCGGCCAAAGCCGCAGCGGCGAAACCGGCAGCGAAGGCAGCGGCCAAACCAGTAGCGGCCAAGGCAGCAGCCAAACCCGCCGCTAAACCTGCGGCCAAAACCGCGGCCGCTAAACCTGCCACCGCCAAACCCGCAGCCAAGCCAGCGGCAAAAGCGCCGGCCAAACCTGCGGCAAAAGCAGCAGCCAAACCCGCCGCAAAACCTGCCGCAGCGAAAAAGCCTGCCGTGAAAAAACCGGCCGCACCCAAAGCAGCCGCACCGAAGGCGCCAACCGCTACCGCCAAACCGGCAACACCTGCGGTGAGCGCGGCGAACTCCGCCTCGGCTCCGGCCCCGGTTGCCACGCCAACACCTGCGCCGACCCCATCGACGCCTTCCAGTCAGTCCTGATCTTCAGGCCAACAAAAAACGCCCGGTCTATGTAGGCCGGGTTTTTTTTTGTTAGCAGGTCAACCTGTGGGAGCGAGCTTGCTCGCGATGACGGTCGCACATCAAACATCAATGTGGCTGACCCACCGCTATCGCGAGCAAGCTCGCTCCCACAATGGGTCTGTCGCTGCAGTTCGTTATTCGTGCTCTTCCAGATACCGCAACGCCATCTGCTCGGTCGCGACCTTGATCGCCGGCGGCAGGTGCGGCGCCACCAGCATCATGATCTGGTAGACCACCAGGCGAACGTCGCCTTCGCGATCCAGGATTCGCTGGTAATCCAGCGAGAACAACAGGGTCATGGTGATCTGCTCCACCAGTTGCCCCAACGCCTGGGTGTCGCTGACCAATAACCCTTGGGCCTTGAGCTGCGCCAGCAATGAGGCCAGGGTCCGCTTCAGGGCGTTGAGCAACTGGCGGATACCCTTGGCCAGTTTCGGCAGGCGCCCGGCCAGGTTCGACAGGTCCTGGAACAAGAACCGGTATTGGGCCAGGCGTTCGACGATCAAGTGCAGGAACAACCAATAGTCCTCCGGCGCCAGCTGCGCATCGGCAGGCGGGTCCAGCAATGGCGTCAGCTCGGCCTGGAATCGCTCGAACAACCCGAGGATCAGCGGCTCCTTGCCGTGGAAGTGGTAGTAGAGGTTGCCGGGGCTGATCCCCATTTCATTGGCGACTTCCAGGGTGGAAACGTTCGGTTCGCCCTTTTCGTTGAACAACTGCAGGGCACATTCGAGGATACGGTCGCGGGTTTTCATCCGGTCTTCTTGGTGATGGAGTTGTTCCACGGCCAACAGCGTGGCCGTGGGATGAGATGTTCAGCGGACTCGCACGTAGTTTCCAGGCGCCGCTTCCAGGGGCGGGTAGTTGGCGTTACCCAAGGCCATCCGGGTCTCATGCTGGGCACCGGAACGCTCCTGGATCCAGCCCAGCCATTGGGTCCACCAACTGCCCTCGATGTGCTTGGCATCGTAATACCAGGCCCGTGGGTCGCCGCTCAGCTTCGGATTCTCGATGTAGTTGGCCTTGGGGTTGCCCGGCGGATTGAGGATGCTCTGGACATGACCGCTGTTGGACAAGACGAAGCGTCGATCACCTCCCAGCAGCAACGTCGAACGATAGACCGCGTCCCAGGGCGTGATGTGATCGTTGATGCCGGCCACGCTGAAGCTGTCCACCGTGACTTTTTGCAGGTCGATGGGCGTGCCGCATACCTCCAGGCCGCCTGCGTGGGTCAGCGGGTTGTGCTTGAAGAAGTCCAGCAGGTCGCCGTGATAGGCCGCCGGAAGCCGGGTGCAGTCGTTGTTCCAGTAGAGGATGTCGAACGCCGGCGGCTCCTTGCCCAGCAGGTAATTGTTGACGAAGTAGGTCCAGATCAAGTCGTTGGGGCGCATCCAGGCGAATACGCGAGCCATGTCGCGGCCGTCGAGAATGCCTTTCTGGTAGGAGCGGCGCTTGGCGGCCTCGAGGGTCTGTTCGTCGATGAACAGCGTGGCCGGGCTTTCGATTTCGCTGTCCAGCAGGCTCACCAGGTACGTGGCGCTGGCGACCCGGCGCAATTGACGCTTTGCCTGCAGGTGGCCTTGCAGGGCGGCGATGGTCATGCCACCGGCGCAGGCGCCCATCAGGTTGACTTCTCGCGCGCCGGTGATCGCCCGGCAGACGTTCATGGCCTCTTCCGTTGCTTCGACATAGCTGGACAGGCCCCATTCGCGATGGCGCACGTCGGGGTTGCGCCAACTGATGATGAACACCTGCAAGCCATTTTTCAGCGCGTATTGGACGAAGCTGTTGGACGGGCTGAGGTCGAAAATATAGAACTTGTTGATCTGCGGCGGCACGATCAGCAGCGGCCTTGCGTACTGCTTTTCGCTCATTGGCTTGTACTGGATCAGCTCCAGCAACTCATTGCGAAACACCACCGCGCCGGGGGTGGTCGCGAGGTTCTTGCCGACTTCGAAGGCCTGGGGCGTGACCTGCCGGGGCAGGCCGTCGTTGTGCAACAGGTCGTCCACCAGGTGGCTGAGGCCGCGGATCAGGCTGGTGCCGCCAGAGTTGAACAGCTCCTTGATCGCCAGGGGGTTGAGCAAAGTGTTGGAAGGCGATACGGCGTCGTTGATCAAGGAAAAAGTGAAATGCGCGCGGGCACGATCATCCGGGCTCATGTCACTTTCGTCGATCCAGCTCTTGACCTGTTTTTGCCAGCTCAGGTACGCCTGCAAGCTACGACGATAGAACGGGTTGAGCTGCCACGTGGGATCGGCGAAGCGCTTGTCTTCGGGGTTGGTGGGGTGCAGGGTTTCGCCCAGCAACACTCGGCCCAGTTGACTGCCCAGGCGCAACGCGTGCCGCACGCTGTGCACCGGGTTGCGCAAGCCATGGGCGGCAACGTTGCGCAGGGTCGAAAGCAGGTCGCTGCCCCGCAAGCCGGTGACCGCGCTTTGAGCATTGATGAAACTGGCAGGGGCGGGCATGGAGCCCTTCGCCGGTCTGTCGCGCATGAGTCAACTCCTTCGTCATCAAGCTAAAAACAAACACACCGAACCAGACAACATAGTCGCTGTTTCGGGTAGTTGCGTGATCCGGCGTCCTGCCAGGCGCTAGTGAGGGTGTCAGCCGCCACCCAGCGGCGCGGGATGCGGATGCATGACCGCGCGCTGACGTTCTTCCTCCAGAAATTTCATGATGATCGGTGCCACGGCCTCGGCCCGGGTAATCAGGAACAGATGGCCGTCATCGATGATATGCAGTTGCGAATTGGGGATGCGCCAGGCCAGCATGCGCATGTTGACCAAGGGGATCAGCGGGTCGTCGTCACCGGCCAGGATCAGGGTCGGCTGGTGGATCTTGTGCAGCCAGTGGATGCTGGTCCAGCCTAGTCCCGCGAAGAGTTGCCAGTAATAACCGAGCTTGCCCGCCGAACGCACCTTGGCGGCGTGGCGGGCCGCCAGGCTTGGATCGCGGCGGAACGAGCCGCCATAGATCAGCGGGGCGATACGCATCACATGTGACGGCTGCACGTAGCGCCGTGGACTGGCCATCATCCACAGCACCTTCGGCTTGCCCGGCACCATCACCGCACCGGCGGCGGTCGCCGCCAATACAAGCTTCTTGCAGCGCTCGGGATAGTCATGGGCGAACTGCTGTGCCAGGGCGCCGCCCCAGGACACGCCGATCACGTTCACCTGGCCATAGTCCAGGTAATCGAGCATCCGCGCGGTGAGCTTGGCCAGGCCAGGAAAGCGATAGGGCCGGTTCGGTGTCGACGAACCACCGACCCCGGGCACGTCGAAGGCAATCACTTCCAGGTCCGGGTCCAGGGCCTCGATGAAGGGAAACACCAGTTCCAGGTTGGCGCCGATGCCATTGAAGATCAGCAGCGGCGTCAAGTGAGGCTTGCCGGGACGTACCGCGGTGCGCAAGGTCTGGCCATCCAGGTCGACGGTACGGAAGATGTACGGTTGCGGCATGCTTCAAGCCCTGTGGGTTGGGTCGCTGTCTTTCATTTTTCCCGATCCCCTGTGGGAGCGAGCTTGCTCGCGATGACGGCGGCACATCCAGCATCAATGTGCGCTGATACACCGCAATCGCGAGCAGGCTCGCTCCCACACTGGATCTGCTGCGAACATGAGTTTGCGTTCGCCAGCGCTGTTGGCCTTACATGTCCATGTCGGCTGCCGGGGTGCTTTCGTGAGCAAGCCCACCCCCGCAGCAGACGAGTTGCATCCATTACCGCTCATGCACGTAAGTACCCGGCGCCGCTTCACCGGCCACGTAGGTCTTGTTGCCCAGCACGGTAGGAGCCTTTTTCAGCTTGCCCGAGCGCTCGGCCTGCCAGGCCTGCCAGTGCAGCCACCAGGAGTCGGTGTGCTTGGTGGAGTTTTCCATCCAGTCCTCGGCCTTGGCCGGCATGTCCTCGCTGGTCATGTAGCGCGACTTGGGGTTGCCTGGTGGGTTGAGGATGCTCTGGATGTGACCGCTGCTCGACAACACGAAATCAACCTTGCCGCCGAATAGCTGCGCCGACTTGTAGCAGGACTTCCACGGCGTGATGTGGTCGTTGGTGCCGGCCAGGGAAAAGATGTCGGCAGTGACTTGCTTGAGGTCGATCGGCGTGCCGCACACTTCCAGTGCGTTGGGGCGGGTCAGCGGGTTGTTCTTGAACATCTCGATCAGGTCGCCATGGAACGCCGCCGGCAGCCGCGTCGTGTCGTTGTTCCAGAACAGGATGTCGAATACCGGTGGTTCGTTGCCCAGCAGGTAATTGTTGACCCAGTAATTCCAGATCAGGTCATTGGGGCGCATCCAGGCGAAGACCTTGGCCATGTCGCGGCCTTCCAGCACGCCGGCCTGGTAGGAATGGCGCTTGGCCGCTTCCAGGGTCTGTTCATCGACGAACAGGGCCACGTCGGTGTCCAGGGTGGTGTCCAGCACGCTCACCAGCAACGTCAGGGCATTGACCTTCTTCTCGCCCAGCGCGGCGTAATGGCCGAGCAGCGCGGTGCAGGTGATGCCACCCGAGCAGGCGCCCAACATATTGACGTCCTTGCTGCCGGTGATGGCCGTGACCACGTCCACCGCCTCCTTGAGCGCGTCGATGTAGGTCGACAGGCCCCATTCGCGTTGCGCCTTGGTGGGGTTGCGCCAACTGACGATGAACGTCTGCACATTGCTGCGCAGGCAGAAGCGCGCCAGGCTCTTGTCCGGGCTCAGGTCGAATACGTAGAACTTGTTGATCTGCGGCGGGACCACCAGCAGCGGCCGCTCATGCACTTGTTCGGTGATGGGGCGGTACTGGATCAATTCCAGCACATCGTTGCGAAAGACCACGGCGCCTTCCGTCACGCCCAGGCTCTTGCCGACTTCGAACGCGCCCATGTCCACTTGGCTCGGCATACCGCCGTTGTGCACCAGGTCCTTGGCCAGGTGCGACAGGCCATCGAGCAGGCTCTTGCCACCGGTTTCGAAGAAGCGCTTGACCGCCGCCGGGTTGGCCGCCGAGTTGGTCGGCGCCATGGCTTCGGTCATCAGGTTGATCACGAAATGCCCACGACTGATGTCCTGGGGCGAGAGGTTGCTGTCGTCGATCCAGGCGTGCAGCTCCTTGCGCCACGCCAGGTAGGTTTGCAGGTAACGTCGATAGAGCGGGTTCTGGCTCCAGGCCGGATCGGCAAAGCGTCGATCATCGCTGGAAGGCTGCAACTCGGATTTGCCGAACAGGACTTTCCTCAGTTCGGCGCCGAAGTACGCTACGTGCTTGACGCTGTGCAGCGGTTGTTTGATGGTCTGGGTCAGCACCATCCGGGCAGAGGCCAGCAGGTCTTTCCTGCGCAAGCCGACGACGGGATTCAAGCCCAGGGTATTTTCCGAGGCTTGGTACTTCAACTCATCGTTGTTCTTGTTGCTCATCTACGACGCTCCATTGTCCTTCAGACGAGTACCGGGACCGTGCCGTGAAGCCGCAAGGCAATACCAGGTACGCTGCTCGGGTGACCATAAATTCCGCATCGAGGGCAATGAGGAAACGTGTGCCAGGAACTCGCCGGTTCCTTTGCAGGGAACTTGCCAGCTCCATTGGTTACCCGAGTTTAATTTTTTTCGCAAGCAGGCCAGTCATTGACGTTGCTGCGCGGGCATTCAAGCAGATGAGTCTAGAAAATTCGCCCTAAAGCGCCAGCCCTTGAGCTAGAGCATCAGCTTGACGACGGATTCGTTCGGGTCGCGGGTTTTTCCGGCAGCCTTGAGTTCGGCGAGATAATCGTTCCACAGGTCTTCCTGGCGTACCGCCAACTGGTACAGGTAGTCCCAGGTGAACAATCCGCTGTCATGGCCGTCATCGAAGGTCAATTTTAGTGCGTACTGGCCGGCGGGTTCAACCTTGGTCAGGCCGACGCCGAGCTTGCCGTATTGCAGGATGGGTTTGCCGTGGCCCTGGACCTCGGCGGAAGGCGAGTGCACCCGCAGGAATTCCGCAGGCAGGTGGTACTCCTCGTCTGGCGCGTATTTGAGCGCCAGGGTCTTGGAGGCTTTGTGCAGGTTGATGGCGGTGGGGAATTTGGTCATGGGATCGTCAGTCTCTTGAAGCCTTGCGTGAACGATA
>NZ_JAOSHO010000242.1 GCF_025917275.1 Pseudomonas agronomica
GCCGTTGCCGATTCGCAAGACCATCCACTGGCTGCTGGCGAACAAGCCGACGTTGTTTGCCCAAAAGTTTTCCAGCCAGGCCTGGGCGCCCGAGCAGTACCAGCGCATGGGCGCCGGCTATGCCCGCTGCCGGGCCTTTGTGCCGCATTGGGACCTGGTGCGCGCCGACACCGCGTTGCCGCTGCTGGAATGGATCACGGATCCGGTGGAGCTGGTCTGGGGTGATCAAGACAAGGTGTTGGGCGTCGCCCAAGCGGCGGCCTGGTCGGCCATCCTTGCCCGCGCCGATTTGACCATCAGCCTGAAGCCCGGCTGGGGCCACTATCCATGGATTGATTCACCGGCTGAATTCGCGACGTGGCTGGAGTCCGGCGAGCGTGGTTTTGTAGCGCATACCAAGGGCGGCCGCTTGCGTCTCGCGGCGCTGACTGGGCAGCCGGTGCCGGCGGCGCTGTCGCTCAACCATTGCGATGACCCACGCCTGCCAGGCTTTCTGAAAGACCAGCCGGACGCTACCTGGGCGGTGCGTTCTTCCAGCTACGGCGAGGATCAGGCCGATGCGGCGAATGCTGGCTTGAGCACCACGTTCCTGCGCGAACCGAGGTGCAACGTGCCGGCGCGCATTGCCGAGTTGAGCGCGGCGGGTGTCGAGGAAGTGGTGGTGCAGCGTTTCATCACGCCACGGTTGTCCGGGATCGCGTTCGTGCGTCACCTGTCCGTCGAATTGGAGTGGGTCGAGGGGCATCTGGAGTCGTTGGCCGATGGTCAAGTGAGCCCTGAGCGCGCGGTGATGTCCCGCCTCGGCGAGTCATGGAGCAGCGGCACCTTCAGGCCTGCCTATGGCCTGACCGCCGAAGCGCTGTGGCGCTTTCTGCAAGGCGTGCTGCGGGTCTTTCATTACGTGCCCGGTGATGTTGAATGGGCCTGGGACGGCACCCAGCTGTGGCTGTTGCAATATCGCCCGATCAGCGACTACGGCTGGCGTCGTCACCTGACCGCAGCCAACATCGCCGAGATACTGCCGCCCCGACCCAGCGTCCTGGTGGAATACGCCCAGCGCCGCACGGCAGCTAGCATCCCGGCGATCATGGCGCGTTGGGATCCGCGGGTGCTGCAGGACAACGAGCCCTTCACGGCGGTGTTTGGCGGCGCTTCGTACATCAATAATGATTTGTTTCTCGCCCGGCTGGCTGACTGGGGCGTCAGCGCCAGCAGCTATGCCGGCGAGGTCGGCGGCGCGACACCGCACCTGCCCTGGCGGCCACTGCGCCTGCTGCGTTCGCTGCCGTTGTTCCTGCGCATGCAACGCATCGCCCGGGGGCATCTGCTGACGCTGGAAAACGGCCTGCGACGTTTTGATCGAGAGCTGCACGAGCTGACCGGACAAGGCGCCAACGGCCAGCAATTGGCCGACTGGTTTACCCGCTTCTACGTGTTCGTGGTGCAAGGCAACCTGTGCATTGCCAGCGCCTTGGCCAGCAGCGGCGGGGACTGGCTGGGACGACCGCCGACCGCCTATGACGATCTCGAACACAGCCCTCATCGGCTGCCGTGGGAGACCGACCCGGCCACACCGCGCCCGGCGCCGACCGCGCTGCCATTGCAGGCCTTTCCTCAATGGCCGTTGGCGATTCGCCTGGTTCATGGCGCCGGCCTGCCGGGGTTGCGCGGCTATTATTTACAGGTGCGTGAATGGTATCGAGATAACCTGATGCGGATCTTTTTCCGCCTGCACCACGCCATGCCGAGCGCCGACCGTGCGCATTGGTTCGCACCGCACCCGGAGATCCGCAGCCGCGACGGCAGCTTCTGGCAGGACGGTCGCGAAGGCACCGAACAGGCGAGCGGATTCCTGATCTACCCGGGCCAGGCCCAAGGCATCCTCGGCGAGGACATCCTGCTGGAAGACACCCTGGACCCCGGCCGCCACGCCCACTACCAAAGCGCCCGCGCCGTGATCGCGCGCATGGGCGGACGCCTGTCCCATGGCTCGACGCTGCTGCGTGAACTGCGCAAGCCTTCGGCGGTATTGCCTCAGGTGGATGTGGGGTGGTTGGGGCGTGAGGTGGTGTATTGCGATGGGGAGTTGAGGTTGGCTGTTACCAGTAATCCGGCTTGATGGCAGGGGCTTTGTGGGTGGGTACTCGGCGGGGGAACTGGTGGGATTCAAGCTCTTCGCAAGTGACGACTCGACGCATCCAATCTGCGTGTTCTTTAAGCGAGCCGGGCGCCAGGCGTTTGGATCCGGTACGGTAGGGGAGTACCACACCAATTTTCAGGTCAGGGAAATCCTCTCGAATGGCTCTTAAGGCTGGGGCCATATCGGTATCCCCAGAGACCAGTACGAGTTGTTCGATACGACTCTCCGGCGGCACGTTTTCTTGTTTTGACGCCGTGCGATACATACTGATCGCAATGTGAACGTCCGTCTCCTTTTCCTCCAGCTTCCAGATAGCCACAGTATCTTGGCGTGAAGCGCCGATTTTTTTGCTGACAAAGCGCGGGGCATTGGCACGCTCTAGCTGATGACGACCATAATGCACGGCAACTTTGTTGGCCTTCAACGCGCGTACGTAGGAATCTTGGGCCTCTTTGGAAATGATTCCCCGGGTCGCCAGTTCAGGTTTCACAGAGGACGTGAAGTAATCAACGGACGCCAGTGAGCTTTGAGGATTTTCGACGTGGGCGATATGCGTTAACAGACGTGTCAGGTTTAGCCATTTATAGGGCGTACCGGCGAGTAGTCCATAAAAGACGTTATATCCATCAACGAAAAAAGCAGTACGCACAAACTCAATCCCCAGAAACGAAAAAACCGGCCGAAGCCGGTGTTTTCACCCCAACGGCCAGAGAATTTAATCCCTGCGTACGGGGTTGAGCAGTGAACAAATCCTAAGCCTGGGATGACTCTACGTCAACCGCGGATGGATGGGCCCTAGCACCGGCAAGATGAGTTTTGTGCATCTGGCCCCAAAAGGGTCAAGGGATTTATCGCTCAGTTTGCCAGCGATTATTACAGGTTCCATCCAAAAAAATTGTGGTCATTATGTGGCATAAATAATCCATAGCCCGCTGCTGTTTCGAACGAACGGGCTCTCCGAAATGCGTGTGGGATTTAGTACCGTTATACCTCAGTAAAATCCGTTAGTTTTTTGGGTCGTTCTCTGATCTTTTTGAAACAAAAAATTTCCCTCCGCCCACGCGCTCCCCTTGACGCCCCCCACCGCTGTCGTAGACTCCGACCATCCGTCAGGGAGTAACGGTCATGCGACGTTTATGCAGTTGGGTTGCGGGATTGACCTTTATAACGTGCGGGGTGCAGGCGCAGACGCCGGTTTCCGACGATCCGTTGCTGGAGAGCAACGGATCGGCCAGCGCGTCGGGCAACGAGGCGCGAGGGGTGCTTCGGGCGCGGGACCAGGCGGTGCTGGCCAGCGAGTTGGCCGGTCGGATTGTCGAATTGCCGTTCAGTGAGGGCGAGTCGTTCAAGAAGGGCGACACCCTGGCGCGTTTCGATTGCTCGGCCTATCAGGCCCAGCTCAATGCGGCCCAGGCGGCCAGCCGTGGCGCCGGTGAAGAACTGGCCCATAATCGGCAACTGGCGGAGTTGAAATCCGTCGGGCGTTTCGAGGTGTCGCGGGCCGAGGCCCGGCTCAGTGAGGCGCAGGCGCAATCCCAGGTCTATCAGGTGCAGGTCAAGCGCTGCAGTGTCATCGCACCGTTCGACGGGCAGGTGGTGGCGCGCAAGGTCCAGCGTTATGAGAGCGTCGCGGCTGGCGCACCGCTGCTGGATGTCGTGGACAATCGCACGCTGGAAATCCATCTGTTGGTTCCCTCGCGCTGGATGGGCAAGCTCAAGCCCGGCCAGTCGTTCAGCTTCGTTCCCGATGAAACCGGTAAGCCGTTGCAAGCGACGGTCAAGCGCCTGGGCGCGCGTATCGACGAGGGCAGCCAGACCCTGCTGCTGGTGGCGAGCGTGCCGGATGCCAGCGGTCTGTTGTCTGGCATGAGTGGTACGGCGCGTTTCTCGGAGTCGAAGTGAACGCGCCAGTGACGGGCAGCGCCGAGCAGGTGTTCGCCCGTTTCCTCGATCTGGAACGCCAGACAAGGGCTGCACGTACACCGGAGCAGTTGAGCTACAGCCTGGTCAACGACGGCCAGGCGTTGTTCGGCTTTCGTCATGCCGCGTTGTTGATCGCTGGCAAGGTCCAGGCCGTGACCGGTGTCAGCGCTGTTGAGCCGAACGCGCCGTTCGTGGCATTTGTCGAGCAAGCCGTCACGCAGTTGTTCAAGCAGGGAGCGCTGGACAAGGCGCGGGTCATCGCCCCTGATGAAGTAGGTGAATCGGTCCTGGCGGATTGGCGAAGCCTGTCGGCCGGGCATGTGTTCTGGCTGCCCTTGGTCGACCATCAGGGCCAGGTGTTTGGCGGCTTGTGGCTGGCCCGCGACCTGCTGTGGACGCCGCCGGAGCAAGTGCTGCTGTCGCAACTCGGCGACACCTACAGCCATGCGTGGCTGGCGCTGCAACCGCGCAAGCCGTGGCGCCTGCGTTGGACGCGCAAGCGCCAGGTCGCACTGGTGGCGGTGTTGCTGCTGGGGTTGCTGATCCCGGTGCGCCAATCCGTGTTGGCCCCGGCCGAAGTGGTGCCGCTGGGCGGGCAGGTGGTGGCGGCGCCGTTGGACGGCGTGATCGCCGAATTCCTGGTCAAGCCCAACCAGGCCGTGAAGAACGGCGACCTGTTGCTGCGTTTCGAAAGCACCACCCTCAAGGCCCAGGCCGATGTGGCCGAGCGGGCATTGGGTGTGGCCGAGGCGGAACTCAAGGCCAACTCCCAGCGCTCGTTTGCCGATGCTGAGTCCAGCTCGAAGATCGACCTGCTGGCGGCTCGCGTCGAGCAGAAGCGTGCCGAGCGCAACTACGCCATCGAGCTGCTCAAGCGCAGCGAAGTCCGTGCCGAACGTGACGGCATTGCGGTATTCGCCGATGCCGAGCGCTGGCTCGGCAAACCCGTGCAGACCGGCGAACGCCTGATGGAAATCGCCGATCCGAACCAGGCCGAGCTGCGCATTGAACTGGCGGTGGGCGACGCGATTGCGTTGGAGCCAGGCGCGCAAGTGGCGTTGTTTCTCGACAGCGATCCGTTGCAGCGACACCTGGCCCGGCTTGAGCGTTCGGCCTACGAAGCGCAACCCACCGCCGCCGGGCAGTTGGCCTATCGGTTGGACGCACGTTTCGATGCCACGGCGCCGCGCATCGGCCTGCGGGGCACCGCGAAAATCTTCGGCGATCGCGCGCCGTTGGCGTTGTATCTGTTGCGCCGGCCGCTCGCAGGCCTGCGACAGAGCGTAGGCCTGTAGCGTGAACCTGCCGAGCCTGCGGTCGGACCTGCAATTGTCTGCCGCCGCCCCCGACCCCGACGGCTCGCCGCAATGGACCCTGGCCGATCCGGTCCGCGGACGCTATTTCAAGCTGGGCGCGGCGGCGATGCGCATGTTGCGGCACTGGTCCCTGGGCGATCCGGAGCAGGTACTGCGAGCGGCGAATTGCGAGCCGGGCCTGCCGCTCAATGGCGAATCACTGGAGCAATTGCTGGGCTTTTTGCGCGGCCATGACCTGATCAGCGCGATGGACCCGCAGCAACGCGACAGCTATCAATACAAGACCGCTTCCCAGCGCCAGAGCCTGTGGCAAATCCTGCTGCATCAATACCTGTTTTTCCGCATACCGCTATGGCGTCCGGATGCGTTCCTCAACCGTGCCTGGCCTTTTCTGGCGCGGTTCGGTCCCGGCATCCTGCGCTATGGACTACCGCTGACCCTGGGCCTGGGTATTTTCCTGGTGTCCAGGGACTGGCAGCGGTTCCTGGCGACGTTTCCGCACCTGTTCAGCCTCGGCGGTGCGCTGGCGTTCGGGGTGGCCTTGTTCTTTGCCAAGCTGTGCCACGAATTCGGCCATGCGTTCATGGCCAAGCGTGCCGGCTGCCGTGTGCAAAGCATGGGCGTGGCGTTCATGGTGCTGCTGCCGATGTTCTATACCGACGTCAGCGACGCCTGGCGGGTCAATGACCGTCGAGCCCGATTGCTGATTGGCGCGGGCGGCGTGCTGGCGGAGTTGCTGCTGGCCTGCATCGCATTGCTGGCCTGGTCTCTGTTGCCCGACGGCCCGGCGCGCACGGCGTCGTTCATGTTGGCCAGCGCCACGTGGATAACCACGCTGCTCATCAACCTGAACCCCTTCATGCGCTTCGACGGCTACTTCCTGCTCAGCGACTTGTGGGCGGTGGATAACCTCCAGGGCCGTGCATTTGCCCTGTGTCGCTGGCGCTTGCGCGAAGCCTTGTTCGGTTATGGCGCTGCCGCCCCGGAACCCTGGTCACCGAAAATGCGTCGACGCTTGCTGGTGTGGGGCTATGGTTCCTGGCTGTGGCGTGCGGCGTTGTTCTTCGGTATCGCCCTGGCGGTCTATCACCTGTTTTTCAAGGTGCTGGGCATCTTCTTGATGTTGGTGGAATTGGTCTGGTTCATTTTTATGCCCATCGTGAATGAAGGACGGCAATGGTGGAGCCGCCGCGAGCAGGCTCATGGCCCGCGCGTGTTGCTGACCGGTCTGGTGCTGCTGGTCGTGTTATTGGGACTGCTGCTGCCGTGGCGCAGTGCCGTGGAAGTGCCGGCGATGCTTGAGGCCGGTCGCGCCAGCGCCTTGCATGCGCCGGTGGCGGCGCGGGTCAAGCAGGTGAATGTGCGTGACGGCCAGGTCGTGGCCCAGGGCGACGTATTGATCGAGTTGGAGTCGCCGGACATGGCGTCGCGCCTGGCGATTGTCCGTCGGGAAATCGAGATCCAGCAATTGCAGATGCGCCGTCAGGCCGGCCGCAGTGAAACCGCCGCCGATGCCGGCATCATCGAGCAGCAACTGGCTGAAGCCGTGGCCGACTATCGAGGCCTGGTTGCCCAGCGTGAACGCCTGCTGTTGCGTGCGCCCCACGCCGGACAGGTACGCGACCTGCTGGCGGACCTGACGGTGGGACGCTGGTTGTCGCCCACGCAGCCGCTGGCGCGGGTGGTGCAAGCTGACTCCCGCTTGCGCGGCTACCTCACCGAAGCCGAACTCTGGCGAGTCGCGCCCGGCGCCACCGGACGGTTTATCGCGGACGACCCGATGCACACTTCGATTGCCGTCCAACTGAACGAAATCGACACCAATGGCGTGGCCTGGGTCGATCAACAGGCGTTGACCTCCGACCACCATGGGCCGATTGCGGTGCGCCGCGATTCGCAGCAACGGGCCGAGCCGGTGCAGGCGCAATACGGCGTGCGGCTGAGTGCGGTGGACGACACATCCGCCCCCGTACAGCCGCTGCGTGGCGTGGCGGTGCTGCAGGGCAAGGGTGAGTCGGTATTGGGCGCGGCCTGGCGTCGGTTGGCGGCGTTGGGCGTCAGGGAAAGCGGGTTCTAAATCCAGGGAGCGAGCATGGACTCAGTGGCGGCAGAAGGATTGGTGGTGCGTCCATCGCGGGTCAGCGATGGTCCGTTCCTGCAGGGCCTGTACCAGGCGGCGCGGCCGGACTTGCAATGGATCGACGGCGATCCCGAGCAGGTGCAGCAAGTGATCGCCCAGCAGTTCGAGATCCAGGAGCAGGGCCTGGGGGAC
>NZ_JAOSHO010000243.1 GCF_025917275.1 Pseudomonas agronomica
TCGCGAGCAAGCTCGCTCCCACAAAGGTGATCCCATAAGGTTATCGCAGGCACAAAAAAGCGGCGCTCGATGCGCCGCTTTTTGTTGCCCTGCCATCAGCGGTGGTTGCCCCGTCCATCGCGGTCACCATGTCCGCGATCGCGGTCACCGTGCCCCCAATGATCCCGACCGCCACGGTCGTCGTTCCAACCACCCCGGTCACGGCCGCCCCAACCACCCCGGTCCGGATAAGACCGATACGCTCGCGGTGGCGAGTAATAGCGCGGGCCTTGCTGGTAGTAACGCGGTGCCGAGTAATAGCGTGGCGCCGGTTGGTAATACCGCGGTGCGTAATAGCCACGCGGTGCCGAATAATATCCTCCGCTGTAATAGGCCGGCCCTGGCGAGGTGTAGACCTCTGAACGGTAATAGCTCGAGTCTCCGTCGTAGTAAGGCACGCATGCCGAAAGAGTCAGACCAAGAAAAGCAATGAGGAGCAGTCGTCGATACATGGCGGCCTCCTGGACCGCGAATGGGCCACATCAGCGACGCTGATGGGCGGCAGTCAACATTTGTGACTGACGAATATTCAGACAGCAAAATCGGAATCTGGTGCGACTTGGCAACAACTGGAAACATGTCACTCGTCGCCCTCTTCCGGTGCGCGACGGCACCACAAGCAAGCACAAATCCGCCCTCAATGATCCCTCCCCGACGCCCACCTGCTCTAGCATGGGCGTTTGCCCGAATTGGCACGGCTCTCGCTTTAACAATCCCCGTGCAGGAGTCATCACAGGTTCGCGGCACCACAATTTGCAATGGCCGACTAGGGTTCCGGCTCGCCTCTGGCGAGTGGCTGGTCCGAGAGTTGGCGACCTCCAGTTGAGGTTACACGGCGGGACAAAAGCCCGGGAGACAAGCCACCGTTCGCGGTGCCGCGTTGCTCCTGTCCGCCCTTGATCAACTGGAGAACCACCATGTTCAAGCTTCGTCTGTCCGCCCTGCTCCTCGCCGCCCTCTCGGCTCTCATGAGCTTCTCGTCCGTCGCCGCGCAAAAAGACCATTTCAGCGTGTGCTGGACCATTTACGCCGGCTGGATGCCCTGGGAGTACGCCGGCAGCCAAGGCATCGTCGATAAATGGGCGAAAAAATACGGCATCACCATTGATGTCGTGCAGCTCAACGACTACGTCGAATCCATCAACCAGTACACCGCCGGCCAGTTCGACGGCTGCACCATGACCAACATGGACGCCCTGACCATTCCCGCCGCCGGTGGCGTGGACAGCACAGCGCTGATCGTCAGTGATTTCTCCAACGGCAACGACGGCATCGTCCTCAAGGGCGACGGCAAGAAAGTCGCCGACCTCAAGGGCATGGACGTCAATCTCGTGGAGCTGTCGGTGTCTCATTACCTGCTGGCCCGCGCGCTGGACTCGGTCAATCTCACCGAGAAGGACCTGAAAGTCGTCAACACCTCCGACGCCGACATCTCGGCCGCCTTCAACACCGACCAGGTCAAGGCCGTCACCACCTGGAACCCGATGCTCTCGGACATCAAGGCGCAGCCGGGCGTGAGCGAAGTATTCAACTCCAGCCAGATCCCCGGCGAGATCATGGACATGATGGTGATCAACACCCAGACCCTCCACGACAACCCCACCCTGGGCAAGGCCTTGACCGGCGCCTGGTTCGAAGTGGTGGCGCTGATGAACGCCAGGAATGCCGCCGCCAACGCTGCGCTCGAACACATGGCCAAGGCTTCGGGTACCGACCTCAAGGGTTTCCAGGCGCAACTGGACACCACCAAGCTGTTCGCCACGCCCCAGGAAGCGCTGGGCTTCGCCACCAGCGATCAACTGCCCGCCACCATGGGCAAGGTGGCCGAGTTCTCGTTCAAGCACGGCTTGCTGGGCGAAGGCGCCAAGGACACGAACGCGGTCGGCATGGCGTTCGCCAATGGCGTGACCCGCGGCGACAAGGCTAACCTCAAGCTGCGCTTCGACCCGACCTACGTACAGCTGGCCGCCGACGCCAAGCTGTAAACCGGAGGACCTGGCATGCGCCTGATCAACCGCTACCCGGATCGCCCCAGCCGCTTGCTGCTGGTCATCCTGCCATTCGCACTGGTGCTGTTCGCCTACTTCATGGGCTCGGCCGAACGACTGACAGAGAACCCCAACGACAAGCTGCTGCCCAGCGCCGTGCAGATGGTCGATGCGGTGAAGCGCCTGGCCTTCACCGCCGATGCCCGCAGCGGCGACTACCTGCTCTGGCAAGACACCGCGTCGAGCCTGCGTCGGCTGGCGATCGGCCTGGGCATCAGCGCCCTGGCAGGGCTGTGCCTGGGCATTGCCGCCGGCACGCTGCCGCTGTTCGGCGCGCCGCTGTCGCCCTTGCTTACCGTGGTCTCGATGGTGCCGCCGCTGGCGATCCTGCCGATCCTGTTCATCGTCTTCGGCTTGGGGGAACTGTCGAAAGTGATGCTCATCGTGATCGGCATCACGCCGTGCCTGGCGCGGGATCTGGAACAGCGCGCCCGGGAGATTCCGTCCGAACTGCTGATCAAGGCCCAGACCCTCGGCGCCTCGACCTGGACGCTGATGCTGCGCGTGGTGCTGCCGCAACTGCTGCCACGCCTGCTGATCTCCCTGAGATTGATGCTGGGCTCGGCCTGGCTGTTCCTGATCGCCGCCGAAGCCATCGCCTCCACGGACGGGCTCGGGTATCGGATTTTCCTCGTGCGTCGCTACCTGGCGATGGACGTGATCCTGCCGTACGTGGTGTGGATCACGCTGCTCGCCTGGCTGATGGACTGGGGGCTCAAGCGCCTGACCCTTCGAGCGTTCCCTTGGTACGAGGGGGCGAGAGCATGAGCTTCATCACGGTAAACAACGTCTGGCAACAATACGCCGACCAGGTCGTGCTGGAACGCTTGAACCTGAACGTCGCCGAGGGTGAGTTCTGCACGCTGGTGGGTGCTTCGGGTTGCGGCAAATCGACCTTCCTGCGCTTGTTGCTGGGCCAGGAGCGCGCCAGTCGCGGACAGATCCTGCTGGATGGCGAACCCTTGGCGGGCGAGCCGGATGCCAGCCGGGGCGTGGTGTTCCAGCGCTATTCGGTGTTCCCACACCTGACGGTGCTGGACAACGTCGCCCTGGGCCTGGAGTTGCCGCGTTCGCCTTTGCTGGGCCGTCTGTTCGGCAGTGCCAAGCGCCAGGCTCGCGAAGAGGCTGCGCAACTGTTGGGCAAGGTCGGCCTCGGCCACGCGTTGGACAAATACCCGGCGCAGCTCTCCGGCGGCATGCAGCAACGGCTGGCGATCGCCCAGGCCTTGATCATGAAGCCGCGAGTGCTGCTGCTGGACGAACCCTTCGGCGCCCTCGACCCGGGCATTCGCAAAGACATGCATGCCTTGTTGCTGGAACTGTGGCGCGAAACCCGGCTGACGGTGTTCATGGTCACCCATGACCTGTCCGAAGGTTTCAGCCTCGGCACGCGCCTGCTGGTGTTCGACAAGGTCCGCGTCGACCCTCACGCGCCGGGCGCCTACGGCGCACGCATCACCTACGACATTCCATTGAACAGCGACCGCCGCACCGCCCGTGCCGCCGTCGACGCCCCGCCCGCCGAATTGGCCGGCACGTTGCGTATCGCTTGAAAGGAGTTTTTCCATGACCGATTCGACCCAGCTGTTTCCCCCCTTCGCCGAAGAACTGCTGCCTGGAGGCGGCCACCGTTCCTTCGTGCTCAAGCGCGGCCAACTGCTGCGCCTGACCGATCTGCGCGGCGGTGCCAACGTGAGCCTGACATTGCTCAACGCCAACGAAAAAACCGAACGGCTGAACCTGCCCGACAGCCTCAAATGTCAACACACCGCCAAGCTCACCGCCGGCCATTGCCTGTATTCGGACATGGGTCGAGTGCTGGCGGCAATCACCGCTGATACCTGTGGTTGGAGCGACAGTTTTGGTGGTGTGCTCTGCGCCGAAGAGGTCGCGCAAAAGTATGGTCAGGGCCGCTACCAGGAACTGCGCAACGGCTTCTTTCGCAACGGCACCGACAACCTGCTGGTGGAGCTGGGCAAATGGGGGTTGGGCCTGTCCGACCTGCTGATGATCCTCAACTTGTTCAGCCGGGTCGACGTCGACGCGGCCGGCCATTTTCACTTCGTCGAGGGCAATTCCAAGGCCGGCGATTACATCGAGTTGTATGCACCGATGGACACCCTGGTGGTACTGACCGCGCTGCAACACCCGATGGACCCGAACCCGCAATACGCCCCGCAACCGCTCAAGCTCAGTTGGATGAGCGCTGATGCCAGCGTCGCCGAACACTGCCGCATTTCGCGCCCCGAAAACCAGCGCGGCTTCATCAATACCGACCGCCTGTTCGCCTGAGGATCGTCGCCATGTCACTTGCTATCGCCACCACAGCCAAGCAACCCGATACCGCCATCTACCGCGCCACGATTCCCGCCGGGGAACCTTGGCTGACAGAGGTCAAGGCCGGCCAGACCCTGCGCATCCTCGACCTGGAGGGCAACCAGGCGGTCGATACGCTGTTCTACAGCCTGGCCAACCCCAAGGAGCGCTATGACGTGCAGCGCACCTTGCGCCGCCAGAACAGCGTCTACCTGACCAGCGGCAGCGTGCTGTATTCCAACCTCGGCCGCCCCATGCTGACCCTCATCGAAGACACTTGCGGGCGCCACGACACCCTCGGCGGCGCCTGCGCCCAGGAAAGCAACACCGTGCGCTACGCGCTGGAAAAACGCCACATGCACAGCTGCCGCGACAACTACCTGCGGGCCTGCGCCCACGACGGTCGGCTGGGCAAGGGCGACATCGGGCCGAACATCAACTTCTTCATGAACGTGCCGGTGACCGCCGAGGGCGGCCTGACCTTCGAAGACGGGATTTCAGCGCCGGGCAAATACGTCGACCTGCGGGCCGAGATGGACGTGATCGTCCTGATCTCCAACTGCCCGCAATTGAATAACCCGTGCAACGCCTACAACCCCACACCAGCGGAGCTGTTGATATGGAACTGAAATTCGTGCGCCTGCGCCGCTGGTTGTTCGCGTTGTGCCAAAGCCGGTCGGGGCAGTGCATCAAATGAGCGGCTGAACGCCACCGGCCCTGTGGGAGCGAGCTTGCTCGCGATAGCGGCGGCACATCCAACCTCGATGCAGCTGACAGACCGCTATCGCGAGCAAGCTCGCTCCCACAAGGTCTGATGGTGTTTTTAAGAAAGTTTCGCCCACGGGGACGACCCCGTCGGCCATCGAAAACTGCGGGACGGCCCGCATCCCAGTTCAGGCAGCACGCAGGCCTGAGGGGGCAATGCCATGTTCGAAAAAATCCTCATCGCCAACCGTGGCGCCATCGCCTGCCGCATCCTGCGGACCTTGCGCGAATTGAAGATCCAAGGCGTCGCGGTGTATTCCCAAGCCGACGCCGCCAGCCTGCATATCCTCCAGGCCGACGAAGCCCACTGCCTGGGCGAAGGCGCGGCGGCGGGCACCTACCTGGCGGTGGATAAGCTCCTGGCGATCGCCAGGCACAGCGGCGCGACGGCGATTCATCCCGGCTACGGCTTCCTTTCGGAAAACGCCGCGTTCGCCGAAGCCTGCGAGGCCGCCAATATCGCCTTCATCGGCCCGACACCGGAGCAACTGCGCGTGTTCGGCCTCAAGCACACCGCGCGGGACCTGGCCCGCCGGCACGGCGTGCCGTTGCTCGAAGGCACCGAATTGCTCGACAGCCTCGACGCGGCGTTGCTGGCCGCAAGGCAGATCGGCTATCCAGTGATGCTCAAAAGCACCGCGGGCGGTGGCGGCATCGGCATGCGCGTGTGTCGCAGCAATGTTGAACTGGGCGAGTCCTTCGAAGCGGTCAAGCGCCTGGGACAGAACAACTTCAGTGACGCTGGCGTGTTCATCGAGAAGTACATCGAGCGGGCGCGGCACCTCGAAGTCCAAGTGTTCGGCGACGGCCACGGTCAGGTGATTGCCCTCGGCGTGCGCGACTGCTCGGTGCAGCGGCGCAACCAGAAAGTCATCGAAGAGACGCCCGCGCCCAACCTGCCCGAAGGCATGGCCGACGAACTCTGCGCAGCGGCGATCAAACTGGCCCGGGCAGTGAATTACCGCAGTGCCGGCACCGTGGAGTTCGTCTACGACAGTGACGCCGGGCGCTTCTACTTCCTGGAGGTGAACACCCGACTGCAGGTGGAGCACGGCGTCACCGAGCAGGTGTGGGGCGTGGACCTGGTGCGCTGGATGGTGCAATTGGCCGCCGGCGAACTGCCGCCGTTGAGCGAACTGAGCCAGGGGTTGAAAGCCGAGGGTCACGCGATCCAGGCGCGCCTGTATGCCGAGGATCCAGGCCGGGATTTCCAGCCAAGCCCAGGGCTGCTCACTGCCGTGAAATTCCCCAAGGCCGACGGCCGACAACTGCGCATCGACACCTGGGTCGAGGCCGGCTGCCAGATCCCCCCCTACTTCGATCCGATGATCGCCAAGGTCATTCGTTGGGCTCCGACGCGTGAGCTGGCGCGCCTGGGCCTGTACCAAGTGTTGGACGAAAGTCTGCTGTACGGCGTGGAAACCAATCGCACCTACCTGCAACAGATTCTGCTCGACGCGCCCTTCGCCAACGGCCAGCCCTGGACGCGCTGCCTGGAAACCCTGGCCTACCGCGCCAACACCTTCGAGGTGCTCAGCCCCGGCACCCAGACCAGCGTCCAGGATTACCCTGGCCGCCTCGGTTATTGGGCCGTGGGCGTACCGCCGTCGGGTCCGATGGACAGCCGTTCGCTGCGCCTGGGCAATCGCCTGTTGGGCAATGACGAAGGCGCGGCGGCCCTGGAAATCACCATGAGCGGGCCGCTGCTGCGCTTCAACTGCGACGCGCGAGTGGCGGTGACTGGTGCGCAAATTGCCCCGACCCTGGACGGCGAGGCGGTGCCAATGAACACTCCGCTGTCGATCGCCGCCGGATCCACCCTCGCCCTGGGCACCATCAGCGGCGCCGGGGCGCGCAGCTATCTGTGCCTGCAAGGTGGCTTGCAAGTGCCGGATTACCTGGGCAGCAAAAGCACCTTCACCCTCGGCCAGTTCGGCGGCCACGGCGGACGGGCGTTGTGCACCGGCGATGTGCTGCACCTGGCGGCGCTGGATGAGCGCGCCGCGTTGCCGCCAATCGACGCGCCGCCGCTCCTGTTGCCACCCGTGCGGCACATCCGCGTCATCTACGGTCCACACGGCGCACCGGAATATTTCACCGAGTGCTATATCCAGACGTTCTTCGACACGTCATGGGAAGTGCATTTCAACTCCAGCCGAACCGGCGTGCGGCTGATCGGGCCGAAGCCGGAATGGGTCCGGGCCGACGGCGGCGAAGCGGGCCTGCACCCATCCAACATCCACGACAACCCGTATGCCATCGGCGCCGTGGACTTCACCGGCGACATGCCCGTCATCCTCGGCCCCGACGGCCCGAGCCTGGGTGGTTTCGTCTGCCCGGTGACGGTGATCGAGGCAGACCTGTGGCAATTGGGGCAGCTCAAGGCGGGGGACAAGGTCAGGTTTGTGCCGGTGGACTTGGAGACCGCGCGCGCACTGGCAATGGATTTCCCC
>NZ_JAOSHO010000244.1 GCF_025917275.1 Pseudomonas agronomica
TCCCAAGTATGTCGATCCAGGTCGAAGATTATTTCGCGCGCGAAACTTTCCAGAAAATGAAAGCGTTCGCCGACAAGCAGGAAACCCCGTTCGTGGTGATCGACACCGCGATGATTGCCCAGGCCTACGACGACCTGCGCGCCGGTTTCGAATTCGCCAAGGTCTACTACGCCGTCAAGGCCAACCCGGCGGTGGAAATCATCGACCTGCTCAAGGAAAAAGGCTCGAACTTCGACATCGCCTCGATCTACGAGCTGGACAAAGTCATGAGCCGTGGCGTCGGCCCGGAGCAGATCAGCTACGGCAACACCATCAAGAAATCCAAGGACATCCGCTACTTCTACGAGAAGGGCGTGCGCCTGTACGCCACCGACTCCGAAGCCGACCTGCGCAACATCGCCAAGGCCGCGCCGGGCTCGAAGGTCTATGTGCGGATCCTCACTGAGGGCTCGACCACCGCTGACTGGCCGTTGTCGCGCAAGTTCGGCTGCCAGACCGACATGGCCATGGACCTGCTGATCCTGGCCCGTGACCTGGGCCTGGTGCCGTACGGCATCTCGTTCCACGTCGGCTCGCAACAGCGCGACATCAGCGTCTGGGACGCGGCCATCGCCAAGGTCAAGGTGATCTTCGAGCGTTTGAAAGAAGAAGACGGCATCGTCTTGAAGCTGATCAACATGGGCGGCGGCTTTCCTGCCAACTACATCACCCGCACCAACAGCCTGGAAACCTATGCCGAGGAAATCATCCGTTTCCTGAAGGAAGACTTCGGCGACGACCTGCCGGAAATCATCCTGGAGCCAGGTCGTTCGTTGATCGCCAACGCCGGTATCCTGGTCAGCGAAGTGGTGCTGGTGGCGCGCAAGTCCCGTACCGCCGTCGAGCGTTGGGTGTACACGGACGTGGGCAAGTTCTCCGGCTTGATCGAAACCATGGACGAGGCTATCAAGTTCCCGATCTGGACCGAGAAGAAAGGCGAGATGGAAGAAGTGGTCATCGCCGGCCCGACCTGCGACAGCGCCGACATCATGTACGAGAACTACAAGTACGGCTTGCCGCTGAACCTGGCCATTGGCGATCGCCTGTACTGGCTGTCGACCGGTGCGTACACCACCAGCTATAGCGCGGTGGAGTTCAATGGGTTCCCGCCGTTGAAGTCGTATTACGTTTAACGCTGGCTGTCGAAAAGGTCCATGAACATGGACCTTTTTTTATGTGCGCAACCACCTCTCAAACTCATCCAGCAGCGTCATGCATTCGTCGAATGTCCTGCTGGCTGTGTTCAATCTCAAGTTCAGCTCTCCCAGGCTCTGGGCATAGCTCGCTCGCTGGAGCTCCAGCACCATACTGTCTACGCCCTGATATAACGCTTGGGCAAGCAGCCCCATGTGCGAATTCAGGTTGCTGAAAGTATTGAACAAGGACGCGATATCCGCCTCGTATTCCGCAGCCCTGCCCGAGGCATCCTCGCTGGTAAACGCCAAATCCCATGGCGGTGTGGTGCTGGCCTCCTGGAACAGTACCTGCGCCACCGTCGGTTGAGCATGACAATGACAGGACCGGTGATCCATGGCCTTCCTGAATACCGCGTTCACGCCGAACGACTCTTGGTTGATCTCGGCGAACTTGAACACCAGTTGCCGAATTGCGCTCCTGACCCGAATGAAACGAAGGTAAAGCTCGTGAATGAGATCCTCCGTATGCTTTGGTGGCGACAGGATCCAGCGTTCGGCACGGGAAAAACTGAAGAGATTGAAGTCCACCTCAACCAGGGGCTCGCGTCGGGAGGTCCGCGCCGTAATCTCCTGCGCCTCTTGCCTGAGCAAGTTCAGCTCTTTGCCATGGGCGCTGCTGAGCGCCTTGATCTCATTGACGTTGCTATCCAGCGCCAGGAGAGACACCCCATTGAAGTAAGCGTAGTTCAATCTTGAATCTGCCGCGAGTGCAGTGACTTGATGTCCAGCTGCGCGCCGTCGCTCGAAAACAACCGGTATTTTTTCAAACACCGAGCGCAAGGTGCACAGAAAATAGATATAACGATCCAATGCCCTGCGTTGCTCCTTGGTAAAAGCATAGCCAAACTCATTCACGATATGCCCTCACGATGACGGTCTCTCGGACCGCCACCGTTCATATGAATTTTGTCCGACTCACGCTGATTCCGGCTTGAGGCGCTTGATCAATCGCGAAGTGGGCGCAGGTATTGAGTAATAGCTGGAATAACAGCAATCACATTGCTGGCCTGTACTTCGATGGGCAGCGATGTGTCTGGCTCAAACGCGCGCGAGAACATCCCATAGGCGTCAACCACCGGGGTCAGTGCCTTAACGTAATCCCAGCGGAAACTGTCTACGTTATCGAGGCTTTCAATCAGGTTCATTTTTCCTTGAATGACTGGTACCTCCCCAGACCAGCTCATTGCTTCCGCCCTCAGTTGGTTAGCCCTCTCGCTAAGCCTTTCGTACCCCGCAACCATATTGAGATAGGAAAACGTTTCGCCAATGCCCGCGATAACTTTTTTCAAGGTGTCCAGGGCCAACAATGCAACTTGCACCTGAGGAGGTGCCATACCCATGGACATAAGGCTGTCCACCGTTAGCTGCGCCTCTTGGCCAATTTTCTCGACACCACTTTTACCGATCAACTGGATCGCATCGGACACTGATTCCATCTGAGCGAGTAACTCGACACGCTTGGCTTTGGCTCTATTTTCTTGCGCCTGCGCAAACGTCCGGTCCTGCTCCAATGCAAGCATCCATTGTTTCGACATGTCCCTGTCGTAGTGGGCGCTGAGGTTGGTTTTGATCTGTTCCAGATCGCCGGCCTGCTGGCTTATCGCACGGAATGCGTTGCGAAGCTCAACTTGCATATCCAGGCGCAACTCGCTCTTTTCAACCTCATCGGTAATTTCCTCCCATTCCTCCTGATAACCGTTGAGAACCGTCATTATTCGATTGAGGTTATTGATCGTCGTTTGTGCACTGTTGCGCACGCCGAAGGTTTGACGATTGGCAATGCTGGCCAAACCCGTCATCCTACCCACCACGTGCGGCATATAATCATGCCGTTGAGCAAGCAGCTGTACCTGCGTGTTGTGAACTTGAATGTCTGAGTTATAACCACGCAACGCCGTAACGTTGAAATGTGGGTAGTCCGAACCGCTAGGCAGTAGAGACATAGATGCCATCCTTACTCTGATAAAATTACCAGCGTCAATTTCTCGCTGGGCTTGTTCGAAAATCGCGACGAGAGCCTTGGAACTGCGGCCTATGTCCTGCCTCCAAGGCGTAACCACCGCTGTGAGATGCCTGATAAACGACCTCAGCGCCACAGCATCCTGGACCCTGTTAACCGAAGCCAGAGAGTCACCTATGAATTGGCTGAGTGCATTCCAGACCAACATCAGGTTCTGCGTCGCCACTTCAGCTTCAATCGTGACACTGGTCAGATTCTGAAGGTCGCCTCGCACGCGATTCAAAGAACCAAGTGTTTGATTTTTACTACCCAACTTTTGAATGGCGCTATCCTGCAGCAGTTTCAGTTCATTACGCTTCTTGCGCAACGCCTCTGCCTGTACGCCTTGGTATATACCTAGAATCAACCCTGCAACATTCAAAGTGGCTGCAGCGACAATCGCCTCTTTAACCATTTGGCCGTATTGCTTGTTTAACTCATCAATCTCTGCGGCACGCTGGTCAATTTCTTCCTGAAGGATCTGGATATCCCCCGCATAGGTATTCTCACTCACAGCCTTCAACCGCAACTTTACTTCCGGCAGAACTTTTTCACGCAGGTCGGTACCAAAATTATCCAGCTCCAGCCGTACCTCCTCTGCTTTCGCATGTCGGAACTTTATCCCGGTCAATATGACATCAAGATACTCTTTTATCTCTTGAATATCTGCAGGCGCTACTGCCGGATCAGGGAGTTCAGGCAGTCTGGCCTTGAGCTGTAGAAAAGCTTCAACCGAATCGATGTTGTGTTCTTCCAAGTATCTGGAAGCTTTAAGATCCTTATAAACCTCAATGATCCCGTCACCATAATCGATAATCGTGTTAGCAAAACCTTGCAGGTCAGTCCCCGTCAACTGAATTTTTTCACGCAGCGGCGACCAACGTCGGGCGTGATCATATGTAGTACTGAACGTCTTCACAAAATCCAAGGCCGTCAGCCCAGGGCTTCCCATATCACCAGCGCCGTAATTCAAATAGGCAACCACATCATTTATCCGAGTCGGCAGCGACAAACCCAGCACTTCGTACCTCCTCAGGCTGATGATCTGCTCCTTCGTTAATTGTATTCCCGGTTCCCTGCTGTACTGCCCATCATCTCCCAGAGACGCTTCAACAAAAACCTTGGGCGCTTCTACGGCCGCCCTGACCACCTCATCCTTCAACTTGACTTCCATCGTAGACTTCCTGTCTTAAGAGCCACAAAATTAATACGTCGATCATTCATGAAATCTTTCCAGCTGTTAGTTGATCACGCCAAAAGACTCTAGGGCAGTTTTACAATGACTCACAACAGCTCAAATATTAAAAAATAAAACATCCGAGCACATCGAACAACAGCCTGATAGGACTGACACACGATAAAGCCAACTGAGATCACCTGACCTTTCACGTACTGACGAAACTTATCGAAAGAAAACTTGCGGTAATGCCAGAGCCTGTCCTATTGAAAGAGGCGGCGCCGATAGGAATGGCCCACACAATGACCAGGCATCCTCGATCCATTTCGCCCACAAGGCTGCCGGACGGACGGTGCTGTTGAGTACCAACTTCCATTTCTGAAGAAGTTAGCTGACCCGCGGCGAGGGAGCTTGCTCCCGCTGGGCCGCGAAGCGGCCCCTGCCTGGATGACCAATGCTGCGCAGCCGGGCGGGAGCAAGCTCCCTCGCAGAGGATAGCTGTAGGCCAAAAAAACCCGTTCATACAAATGATCGGGATTTTCAGGTGTGTTTATGAATGCTTCTCGATAACACACGGCATAATGCACGCCGTGAAGATCCAATTGAATGAACAAGGCGAGCGACGTGTTGAAGAAAACCCTGTTCCAGTTGCACTGGCTTTTCGGCATCAGCGCCGGGCTGGTCCTGGCATTGATGGGCATTACCGGTGCGACGGTATCGTTCCAGGACGAGATCCTGCGAGCGTTGAATCCGCAGGTGCTGACGGTTGAAAAACAACCGGCGGGCGTCCTGCCGCCCGCAGAACTGGTGGAACAGGTCGAAGCCGCGTCCGGCAAGACCGTCAACATGCTCTGGGTCGAGACCGACAGCGGCAATGCCGCGCGAGTGATCTTCACGGCCCCGCCCGGGGAGAAACGCGGGCCGATGCAGTACTTCAATCCCTACAACGCGCAGTTCATGGGCGATGTGGTGGGCCAGGACTTCTTCGGCCTGGTGCTCAGGCTGCACCGCGTCCTGACCTTGGATGACGTAGGCCGGCAGATCACCGGTGCGTGCACGCTGATCCTGGTGTTTTTCTGCCTGTCCGGGATGTACCTGCGTTGGCCGCGGCAATGGAAAAACTGGCGCGCCTGGCTGACCCTCGATTGGGCTAAGAAAGGTCGCAGCTTCAATTGGGACTTGCACTCGGTCGCGGGCACCTGGTGCCTGGTGTTCTATCTGCTGGCCGCCCTGACCGGGCTGACCTGGTCCTACGACTGGTACAACAAGGGCGTGACCCGCCTGCTCTCCGATTCGCCCAAGGATGAGCGCGTGCGCAACCGCGACCCCGTGCCAAACGGCCCGGCGCCGATTGCCGATTATCGGGCGATGTGGAGCAGCATCTACAGCGCCGCCGGCCCCGACCTGTCGGCCTATAACGTGCGCATGCCGCCGGTAGCCGGGCAACCGGCGACCGTCTTCTATCTGTTGAAAAACTCGCCCCATGACCGCGCACTGAACCAACTCATCCTCGACCCGGCCACCGGCGCAATCAGCCGTCACAGCCGCTACGGCGACAAAAGTCTCAAGGCGCAATTGCTGACGAGCATCTACGCGCTGCATGTCGGCAGTTACTTCGGGCTGGTCGGCCGGATCCTGATGACGGTTGCCGCGCTCGCCATGCCGCTGTTTTTCATCACCGGCTGGTTGCTGTACCTGGACCGTCGACGCAAGAAGCGCCAGGTCCGCCAGGCTCGCCAAGCGTTGGCTGAAAGCCCGGGTGATGCCCCGGCATGGTTGATCGGCTTCGCCAGCCAAAGTGGGTTTGCCGAGCAATTGGCCTGGCAGACCGCCGGACAACTCCAGGCCGCCGGGCTGCCGGTGAACGTCCAGCCACTGGCGGGCGTCAGCGGGCAGGATCTGAACAGCGCCACCCGCGCCCTGTTCGTGGTCAGTACGTTTGGCGACGGTGAAGGCCCGGACAGCGTCCGTGGTTTCGAGCGCAAGGTGCTAGGCCAGGCCTTGAGCCTTGAGCGCCTGCAATATTCGGTGCTGGGCCTGGGCGACCGCCAATACGAAAACTTCTGCGGCTTCGCCCGTCGCCTTCATGCCTGGCTAGCGGAGCACGGCGGCAAGACGCTGTTTGCGCCGGTGGAAGTGGACAGCGGCGACCCCTATGCCTTGCGGCACTGGCAGCAACAACTGGCCGAACTGACCGGCCAGGCTCCGGCGAACGCCTGGCAGCCTCCAAGCTTCCAGAACTGGACATTAAGCCAACGTACCCTGCTCAACCCCGACAGCAGTGGGTCCGGCGTCTACCGCCTGGGCCTCACCGCCCCCGGCCCGAGCAGTTGGCTGGCCGGCGACCTGGTGGAAATCCTGCCGCGCAATGACCGGTGGGCGATTGAACATTTCCTCGATGGACTGAGCATCCCCGGGGTTGCCCGGGTGCACGTCGATGGCTTGCAACAGACACTTGAACAGGCCTTGGCGACGCGCCAGTTGCCGGAAAACCGCGCCCACCTGGTAGGCCTGCACGCCCAGGCACTGGTGGAAGCACTGGCGCCGCTGGGCATGCGCGAATACTCCATCGCATCGATTCCCGCCGACGGCGTTCTGGAGTTGATCGTGCGTCAGGAACGTCATGCCGACGGCAGCCTGGGCGTCGGCTCCGGCTGGCTCACCGAGCATGCACCGCTGGGCAGCCCTATCAGCCTGCGAGTACGGCGCAACAGCAGCTTCCATTTGCCACCGCAGGGCGTGCCGATGATCCTGCTGGGCAACGGCACCGGCCTGGCCGGCCTGCGCAGCTTGCTCAAGGCCCGCATCGCCGAGGGCATGCAGCGCAACTGGCTGCTGTTTGGCGAGCGCAACCGCGAGCACGACTTCCACTGTCGCGATGAATTGCAGGAATGGGTGACCTCCGGCGACCTGGAGCGCCTGGACCTGGCCTTTTCACGGGATCAGGAAGCGAAAATCTACGTCCAGGATCGCCTGCTGGAATCCGCGGCGCTGCTCAAGCAGTGGCTGGCCGATGGCGCGGTGATCTATGTCTGCGGCAGCCTGCAAGGGATGGCGTCAGGGGTGGATCATGTGCTCAATCTGGTGCTGGGCCGCGAGGAAGTGGAAAAGCTGGTCGAGCAAGGGCGATATCGGCGGGATGTGTACTGACGTAACGCTTATCCAGAATTCAACGAAATCCCCTGTGGGAGCGAGCTTGCTCGCGA
>NZ_JAOSHO010000245.1 GCF_025917275.1 Pseudomonas agronomica
CGCAGGCTTCGCCAGCTCCTACACGGCCCACGGCCCAGCGGGAGCAAGCTTTCAGCAATCGCAGCTGATCGCCTTTTCCGCGACACGCTCCACGGAACCGGTCAGGCGAAAACCCTCATCGAGCCAGCCCATGACACCGCCGATCATTTCCTTGACCGGATAACCCAGCGTTGCCAGGCGCACCGCCGCCTTGTTCGCACCGTTGCAATGCGGGCCAGCACAGTACACCACGAACAGTGTGGTCTTGGCGTAGGCCGCCAACGCCTCGGCGGTGAGGGTCCGGGTCGGAAGGTTGATCGCCCCGGGCACATGTCCGCGTTCGTAGGCCAGCGGTCCGCGCACGTCCACCAGCACAAAGTCGACGGTGCCGGCCTCTTGGCTGGCATGCACGTCGGAACAATCGGTTTCGAACATCAGGCGACGACCGAAATGCTGCAGGGCGAGGTCGGATGGGGCGGCAGGCACTTCGCGAACAAGACTGGTCATGCGTGGTTACTCCGGGACAGATGAAGACTGGAACAGACTTTATCCCCCCGACGCTAACCGCTACAGTGGCGCACAAGACACTCTGTGGGAATTTTCCGCCAAATGCAGCCTGCTCCCGGCCTGGTCGCGATCCTCGCGTATGACGGCTTGTGCACATTCGAATTCGGTGTTGCCGTGGAAATCTTCGGACTGGCACGGCCCGAGTTCGATTTCCCTTGGTATGAACACCGCATCGTCGCCGTCGACGACGGCCCGATGCGCGCCATGGGCGGCTTCCAGGTCCTGGCCGATGGCGGCATGGAGCTGCTCGACACCGCCCGGACCATCATCGTGCCGGGCTGGCGCAGCCGCAGCGAACCGCCCTCCGACGCCCTGCTCCTCGCCCTGCGCCGTGCCCACGCCCGCGGCGCCCGCTTGCTGTCGATCTGCTCCGGGGCGTTCGTCCTGGCGGCCACTGGACTGCTTGATGGCTTGGCAGCGACGACGCACTGGCGCTACACCGACGAACTGGCGCAAGGCTATCCCGCCATTCGTGTCGACCCGGATGTGCTCTATGTCGACTCGGGCCAACTGATCACTTCCGCCGGCAGCGCCGCGGGCATCGATGCGTGCCTGCACCTGGTGGCCCGGGATTTCGGTGCCCAGGTTGCCAATGCCGTGGCGCGACGACTGGTCATGCCGACACAACGCACCGGTGGCCAGGCACAATTCATCCCCTCGCCGGTCAGCCGCACGCCGCGCGGTGATTTGTCCAGTGTCATGCAGTGGGCCCGCGAGAACCTCCACGAACCGCTGGGCGTGCGCGAACTGGCGAGCCGCGCGGCGATGAGCGAACGGACCTTCCTGCGCCGTTTCACCCAAGCCTGCGGTGTATCGCCCAAGGCCTGGCTGCAACATGAACGCTTGGCCCGGGCCCGGGAACTGTTGGAAAGCACCGCAGACAACACCGACAACATCGCCCAGCTGTGTGGCTATCGTTCGGTGGACAGTTTTCGCGTAGCGTTCCGCAGCGTGGTAGGCGTGGCGCCGTCGGTGTATCGGGAGCGGTTTGGCCGAGGCTGAAGATGCGCCGCGTCCAAGGCCATACCTTTGTGGCGAGGGAGCTTGCTCCCGCTCGACTGCGAAGCAGGCGCAAGATTAAGCGTATGACTGTCAGATGTCGGGGTTGCTGCGCAACCCAGCGGGAGCAAGCTCCCTCGCCACGGTTGGGTCGAGTCTGCGATCAGGGCCGGCGCAACAGGTATGTGTCCATGATCCAGCCATGCTCTTTTCGCGCCGCCTTGCGCGTGCGTTCGATGTCGTCGGCCACGTCTCCCAACCGCCCGGCGATCAGCCGTTCATCTGGCGTCCCCACATAGGCGCCCCAGTAGATCCGCGTATCAGGATCGCTCACGCACTGGTAGGCATCCCCGGCATCAAGCATCACCACGACGCTGGACGCGTCGCCCACCTGCCCCGCCGCCAACCGACGTCCGGTGGTGATTTCCAGCGAACCGCCAATCGTGTTCAACGGTACTTTATGTTTCGCCGCAAGGGCCTGGACGCTGGTGATGCCGGGGATCACATCGAATTCGAAGGCACAGCGTCCCGCGTCGAGGATCGCCTGCAGGATGCGCAAGGTGCTGTCGTACAACGACGGATCCCCCCACACCAGGAAACCGCCGTGCTGCCCGTCAGATAACTCTTCATTGATCAACCTTTCGAAGGTGGTCTGCTTCGCACGGTTCAATGCTTCGACGCTTGCTGTGTAGTCCGTGTCGTCGCGTTGGCGCTCCGGACTGTAGGCTTCGACGAAACGGTACGTACGACCGATGATGTAGCGTTGACAGATTTCGCGGCGCAGATCCAGCAGCGTCTCCTTGGCGGGCCCCTTGTCCATGAGAAAAAACACATCCACCTGGTTCAAGGTCTTCACCGCTTGCATCGTCAGGTGATCCGGATCGCCGGCGCCGATGCCTATCACGGACAATTTCTTCATTTACGCGGGCTCCGGTATGCGCAATCTCCAGATTTCATTGAAGCGCAGGTCGACGACGCCCAGCGGTTCGATGTCGATCCGATTGAGCGTGGCCATGGGACAACCCAGCACGTTCACCAGCGCAGCACGGATAACAAACGGATGGGTCACCGCCAGGTAATGGCCCGGTATGTTCTCCAGGGTTGCCAGCCAATCGCCGACGCGGCGGCACAGCCGGGAGACCGACTCACCACCATGGGGCGCGGCATCCGGGTCGTCGCGCCAGGCTTGAAGCAATTGCGGCTGGGTCTTGAGCAATTCATCAACCGACAGTCCGCGCCACTGGCCAAAATCGCAATCGGCCAGGGCTTGGATCGGCTGCGGCTCGTGACCCAGCAGCGCGGCGGTCTGGCGGGTGCGCAGCTCCGGCCCGCATAGCAGACGGCGGACGTTCCGATATTCGCGTCCGATGCCGGGACGCTTCGCCAGCCAGTCGGCATCCAGGGGTTCATCCAAGCCGAAACGCACTGCTTTCTGGGCGGCGGTGCGGCCATGGCACATCAGGGTCAGGCGAGTGGCTTGCACGCGGGATACTCGGTTTCCGGAGAAGTCATGGCAGGAACAATCCCAGATTTTCTTGTACAGCACCTTATATGAAATCAAATAACCGAGACAAAAAGGCGTAATTTCCGACACTGAAAAAAGCTATGCCTGACATACGACGGAGCCCCAGCCAAACCCTTGTCCTACAAGGCTTCTGTAGATATTTTCTGGCTTTTTAAACGGAACGTAAAAACCTCTGGACACGTGGCACCTGCTGCCCAAATACTATTTTAAGAGCTACGAAAGAATCGACACTCATCCAGGCAAGGAGCACGGATGCCTCTCTCCAGAGACCCGATCACCGATCCGTGCCTGGTTTTGACGCCATCGGAACGCCAGGTCATGCGACCGCCACGCGGTTGGGCTGTACTCGGCGCCTTGCCCGGCCTGTTGGCTGGAACCTGTTTCGCCTTGGACGCCCGGGAATTGGCCTCGACCCAGAAGCTGTCATTTGCCGAGCCTTGTAAACACTATGCGTGAATCCATTGAATGTGCTGAGGCGGGTCTGTACACCAAGCCTGCCTTCCGATTGCTGCGGGAAGACTCCGATCATCCGTTGCTGCTGGTTTGCGAACATGCCAGCCGCTTCATCCCAAGCGCGCTGAATGACCTCGGCCTGGATGAAACCGCCGCCCAGGAACACATTGCCTGGGACATCGGTGCCCTTGCCTTGGCTGAACGGCTGTCCGAAACCCTCGGCGCAACCTTGCTGTCAGCCAATTACTCACGGCTTTTGATCGATCTGAATCGTCCACTCCACGTCGCCGACAGCATTCCGGCCCAAAGTGAGATCTACCAGATCCCTGGCAACCAGTCCCTGGACGACGCCACGCGCGAATACCGCCAACAGTGCCTCTACCATCCATTCCATGATCAACTGCGCAGGTTGATCGACCAGCGCCTGGCCGATAAGCGGACCGTTCGAGTGGTAGGCATCCACAGTTTCACACCGGTGTTCTACGGCCAGCCGCGAGCCCTCGAGGCAGGTGTGCTGTTTGGCGAAGCCGGGGAATATGCCCAGCGCATCGTCGAAGGGTTGGGAAGACATTCGCTGCGGGCCGCCGGTAACCAGCCCTATAAAGTCAGCCCCTTGAGTGACATGACGGTACCGGTACACGGCGACGGCCGCGGCCTCGATTCGGTGCTGATCGAAGTGCGCAATGACCTGCTGCGCAGTCCCGAATCGATACGGACCTGGAGCGCCTATCTCGCACCGCTGCTATGACGCGACGGTAATTAGTTTCAATTTTCAGCTTCAACGCGTGGACATCGACAGTGATCGTCAAGCCCGGTGCAGGTCATCGGGTTCTCTGGAACAGGAGTGCAATCCATGCTGGCCTTACGTCCAGTTCAGTTATCCGATTTGCCACAACTGCAGCAACTGGCCCGTGACAGCCTGGTGGGCGTCACTTCGCTCCCAGACGACACCGACCGCCTGCGGGAGAAGATTCTCGGCTCGTGCGCCTCGTTCGAAGCCGATGTGCAGGCCCCGGGCGGGGAGAACTATTTCTTCGTCTTGCAGAACCTCGCGTCCGGCCACTTGGTGGGGTGCTCGGAGATTATCGCCAGCACCGGTTGCAACGAACCGTTCTTCAGCTTGCGCCATCGGCCATTTTCCAGCGAGTCCCGGGAACTGAACATCCACCACGGCGTACCGGCGCTGTCGTTGTGCCAGGACCTCAGCGGCCAGACATTGCTGCGCGGTTTTCACATCGATGCTACCCGTGTGCGGACCCCGGAATCGGAGTTGCTGTCCCGGGCGCGGCTGATGTTCATCGGTGCCCACCCCCGGCGCTTTGCCGAATCAGTTATCACCGAAATCGTCGGTTTCAGCAGCGAGGACGGGCGTTCGCCATTCTGGGACGCCGTCGGCCAGCATTTTTTCGACCTGCCCTACACCGAAGCCGAACGCCTGTGCGGCCTGCAGAGCCGCAGCTTTCTCGCTGAATTGATGCCGCAGTATCCAATCTATGTGCCGATGCTGCCGGAGGCGGCCCAGGCCTGCATCGGCCGGGTGCACCCTGACGGCCAGGAAGCGTTCGACATACTCGAGCGCGAGGGTTTCGAAACCAACAGCTATGTGGACCTTTTCGACGGTGGGCCGACGTTGCACGGTCGGATCACGAACATTCGCTCGATCGTCCAAAGTCGCTCGGTCATCACCCGGCAAAGCCAAGTAATCGATGCCCGTGGGCGGTATCTGGTAAGCAACGACGGCCTCGCAGATTATCGGGCCCTCATCGCGGACCTGGACGTCAGCGACGAGGGCCCGGTGGCACTGCACCCTGACATGCTGGCGGCGCTGGGAGTCACCGAGGGTGAGCAGATTCGGGTGGTGAGCCTATGACAGCGATCGGATTGCATGCTGCCCCTCGACACCGAGCCAGGCATGACGAAGGAGGCGCTTCATGATCGTCCGCCCCGTCGCCCTGACCGACCTGCCTGCATTATTGGACCTGGCCCGCTGCGCCGGCCCGGGCTTCACCAGCCTGCCGGCCAACGAGGAACGCCTGGCGCATCGGGTGCGCTGGGCCCAGCGCACCTTCGCCGGACAGGTCGAACGGGCTGACGCCGACTACCTGTTCGTGCTCGAGGACGATGATCGGCAAGTGGTGGGCATCAGTGCGCTGACCGGGGCCGTCGGGGTTCGCGAACCCTGGTACAACTATCGCGTCGGTGTCACGGTCAGCTCGGCGCCTGAACTGGGCATCCAGCGGCAGATCCCGACGTTATTCCTCAATAATGAAATGACCGGTCAATCGGAAATCTGCTCTTTATTCCTGCGTCCCGAGCAGCGTCGCGGCCATAACGGCCGCCTGCTGTCCTTGGCGCGCCTGCTGTTCGTTGCCGAGTTCCCAACGCTGTTTGGTGAAAAACTGATTGCCGAACTGCGCGGCCACGCCGATGCACAGGGCCGCTCGCCTTTTTGGGATAGCCTGGGAAGGCACTTCTTCCAGAAGGACTTCAGCTACGCCGACCAGCTGTCCGGCATGGGCAACAAATCATTTATCGCCGAGTTGATGCCGCGTCAGCCGCTGTATACCTGCCTGCTCACCGAGCAAGCCCAAGCCGTGATCGGCAAGGCTCACCCCAATACTGAACCGGCCTTGAAAATCCTCAGTGCCGAAGGTTTCGCCCATAAGGGATACATTGATATTTTCGACGGTGGTCCGGTGGTCGAGGCGCCGCTGGCGAAGATCCGTAGCGTGCGCGACAGCCAGCCGCTGACGCTGGCGATCGGTACACCGGACGAACAGGCCCCGATCTGGCTGATTCATAACCGACGCCTGGAAAACTGCCGCGTTACCAGTGCCCGCGCCCATCAACACGGCCATAGCCTGCTCGTTGACCGCCTCACCGCCAAACGCCTGCAAGTGCAGCCGGGTGACACCGTACGCGCCGTGGCATTGCCCAAGCAGGGACAACAAACGGTGGCAGCGTAAGCCCTGTGTCCCCGGTTATGGGCTTTCCAGCCGGCGGGCTCTGGCCTGATGCCATAACGGCATCGCCCATACGCATTCGTCATCATCTCTGCGCTTGCCACGTGGTAGCCTTTGGATCTTTCGGCGTTGACATTTTTGCTCAAGCCTTTCCATTCCATTGGTGGAATTCATATGTCCAGGCTCTCCCATCAAGATTTGCGTCGCAATTTTCGTCAATTGCTGGCTTCCAAGACCTGCTATCACACCGCCTCGGTGTTTGATCCGATGTCGGCGCGCATCGCCGCCGACCTGGGTTTCGAAGTCGGCATCCTGGGAGGCTCGGTGGCGTCGTTGCAGGTATTGGGCGCGCCGGACTTTGCGTTGATCACCCTCAGTGAGTTTGCCGAGCAGGCGACCCGGATTGGCCGCGTGGCCCAATTGCCGTTCATTGCCGACGCCGACCATGGCTACGGCAATGCACTGAACGTGATGCGTACCATCATCGAACTCGAGCGCGCTGGCGTGGCTGCGCTGACTATCGAAGACACCTTGCTGCCAGCCCAGTTTGGCCGCAAATCCACCGACCTGATCAGCGTGGCCGAAGGCGTCGGCAAGATTCGCGCGGCATTGGAGGCACGGGTCGATTCTGAAATGGCGATCGTTGCCCGCACCAATGCCGGGATCCTGCCGGTCCAGGAAATCATCAGCCGCACCCGGCAATACGAGCGGGCCGGCGCGGACGGCATCTGCATGGTGGGCGTGCAAGATTTCGAGCATCTGGAGCAGATCAGCGAAAACCTGAGCGTCCCCTTGATGCTCGTGACCTACGGCAATCCATTGCTACGGGACGATAAACGCCTGGCCGAACTGGGTGTGCGCGTCACGATCGATGGCCATGGCGCCTATTTCGCCGCGATCAAGGCCACCTATGACAGCCTGCGCGAGCAGCGCCAGATCTTCACCCAGGCATCAGACCTGAACGCCACCGAACTGACCCACACCTACACCCAGCCCGAGGAATATATTCGTTGGGCCGAGGAATACATGAGCGTCAAGGAGTGAGCTGATTCGCTGCCCAGGCGACCGCA
>NZ_JAOSHO010000246.1 GCF_025917275.1 Pseudomonas agronomica
TCGCGAGCAAGCTCGCTCCCACAGGAGTCTTGCAGCGGCTGAAAAATCGAAGACCGCCGCAGATGCAATGCGGGCCAGGGTGTTCGTTTAGTTTTTTTCTGTGTATCGACCCTTTGGTCGAACCGTTTATTTCAAGTTAAGGAGTGACACCATGCTGGTGATGCGCCCCGCGCAAATGGCTGATCTGGGCGAGGTACAGCGTCTGGCTGCGGACAGCCCGATCGGTGTCACTTCCTTGCCGGATGACGTGGAACGCCTGAGCGACAAGATCGCCGCAAGCGAAGCCTCGTTCGCCGCCGAAGTCAGTTTCAACGGTGAAGAGAGCTATTTCTTCGTCCTCGAAGACACCGCCACCGGCAAGCTGGTGGGCTGTTCGGCCATCGTTGCGTCGGCGGGGTATTCCGAGCCGTTCTACAGCTTTCGCAACGAGACCTTCGTCCATGCGTCCCGCGAACTGAAGATCCATAACAAGATCCACGTTCTTTCCCAATGCCACGACCTGACCGGCAACAGCCTGTTGACGAGTTTCTACGTGGTGCCGGAACTGGTCGGGTCGCCCTGGGCCGAACTCAACTCCCGTGGGCGCCTGCTGTTCGTCGCCAGCCATCCGGAGCGCTTCGCCGATTCGGTGGTGACCGAGATCGTTGGCTACAGCGATGAAAATGGTGACTCGCCGTTCTGGGACGCCATCGGTCGCAACTTCTTCGACCTCAACTACGCCGCCGCCGAGCGTCTGTGCGGGCTGAAAAGCCGGACCTTCCTCGCCGAGCTGATGCCGCATTACCCGATCTACGTGCCGCTGTTGCCCGATGCCGCCCAGGAAGCCATGGGCCAGGTCCACCCACGTGCACAGATCACGTTCGACATCCTGATGCGCGAGGGTTTCGAGACCGATCACTACATCGACATCTTTGACGGCGGCCCGACCTTGCATGCCCGCGTCTCGGGGATCCGCTCGATCGCCCAGAGCCGCGTGGTGCCGGTCAAGATCGGCGAAGCCGTCAAGGGCGCCGGTCGCCAATACCTGGTGGCCAACGCCCAATTGCAGGACTACCGCGCCGTGCTGCTCGACCTCGACTACGCGCCAGGCAAGCCTGTGACGCTGGACATGGAAGCAGCCGAAGCCCTGGGTGTTGGCGAAGGCGCCAGCGTGCGCCTGGTGGCGGTTTAACAGCAGTGTTTCGCGGGTGGCGTGAGCGGCCCGTCTGAGGAGATAGCATGATCGTTCGTCCCGTACGCAGCAGCGATTTACCCGCTCTGATCGCCCTGGCCCGCAGCACCGGCACCGGCCTGACCACCTTGCCGGCCAACGAAGAGCGCCTGGCCCATCGGGTTGGCTGGGCCGAGAAGACGTTTCGCGGCGAAGCCGGGCGTGGTGACGCGGACTACCTGTTCGTGCTCGAGGACGATGACGGTCGCGTGGTGGGCATTTCCGCCATCGCCGGCGCCGTGGGCCTGCGTGAGCCTTGGTACAACTTCCGGGTTGGCCTGACGGTCAGTGCTTCCCAGGAACTGAACATCTATCGGGAAATCCCGACGTTGTTCCTGGCCAACGACCTGACGGGCAATTCCGAGCTGTGCTCGTTGTTCCTCCATGCCGACTACCGTAATGGCCTCAATGGCCGGATGTTGGCCAAGGCGCGGATGCTGTTCATCGCCGAGTTCCCGCAGCTGTTCGGCAACAAGATCATCGCCGAAATGCGCGGCATGTCCGACGAAAATGGCCGCTCGCCGTTCTGGGAAAGCCTGGGCCGGCATTTCTTCAAGATGGAATTCAGCCAGGCCGATTACCTGACCGGCGTGGGCAACAAGGCGTTCATCGCCGAACTGATGCCCAAGTTTCCGCTGTACACCTGCTTCCTGTCGGAGGACGCCCGGGCCGTGATTGGCCAGGTTCATCCCGACACCGAACCGGCGCTGTCGATGCTCAAGAGCGAAGGCTTCAGCTACCAGGGCTACGTCGACATCTTCGATGCCGGCCCGGCCGTCGAATGCGAGACCGGCAAGATCCGCGCGATCCGCGAAAGCCAGGCGCTGGTGCTGGCCATCGGCACGCCGGGCGATGACGCCACGCCGTTCCTCATTCATAACCGCAAATGCCAGGACTGCCGCATCACGGCGGCGCCGGCGCGCTTTGCCGCGGGCACTCTGGTGGTCGATCCGCTGACCGCCAAACGTCTTCAACTCAACGCTGGCGACCAGGTGCGTGCCGTGGCGTTGTCCGCTGCTCGGGAGTCGAAATAATGAAATCGTTGTACATCGCTGGAAGTTGGCTGGAAGGCCAGGGCGACGCCTTTGAGTCGTTGAACCCGGTGACCCAGCAAGTGCTGTGGTCTGGAAGAGGCGCCACGGCGGCCCAGGTAGAATCCGCCGTGCAAGCGGCGCGCCAGGCGTTCCCGGACTGGGCGCGGCGTCCGCTGGACGAACGTATCCAGGTGCTCGAAGCGTTTGCCGGCACCCTGAAGACTCACGCTGACGAATTGGCCCGCTGCATCGGTGAAGAAACCGGCAAGCCCCTGTGGGAAGCGGCCACCGAAGTCACCAGCATGATCAACAAGGTCGCCATTTCGGTGCAGAGCTACCGCGAGCGTACCGGCGAAAAGAGTGGTCCCCTGGGCGACGCCACCGCCGTGCTGCGCCACAAGCCCCACGGCGTGGTGGCGGTGTTCGGCCCTTACAACTTCCCAGGTCATCTGCCCAACGGCCACATTGTGCCGGCGCTGCTGGCGGGTAACTGCGTGTTGTTCAAGCCCAGCGAGCTGACGCCGAAAGTCGCCGAGCTGACGGTCAAATGCTGGGCCGAAGCCGGCCTGCCGGCGGGCGTGCTGAACCTGCTGCAAGGCGCGCGGGAAACCGGTATCGCCCTGGCGGCGGAGCCAGGCATCGACGGGCTGTTCTTCACCGGGTCCAGCCGTACCGGCAACCTGCTGCACCAACAATTCTCCGGTCGTCCGGACAAGATCCTCGCGCTGGAGATGGGCGGCAACAATCCGCTGGTGGTGGATGAGGTGGCCGACGTCGAGGCGGCGGTGTACACCATCATCCAGTCTGCGTTCATCTCCGCCGGCCAGCGCTGCACGTGCGCACGCCGCCTGCTGGTGCCGGAAGGCCAGTGGGGCGATGCCTTGCTGGCGCGCCTGGTGCAGGTCAGCTCGACCATTGAGGTTGGGCCGTTTGACCAGCAACCGGCGCCGTTCATGGGCTCGGTGGTTTCCCTGGCCGCTGCGAAGGCCTTGATGGATGCGCAGAATCATTTGTTGGGCAAGGGCGCCGTGCCGCTGCTGGCCATGACCCAGCCACAACCCCAGGCGGCGTTGTTGACGCCGGGGATCCTTGATGTCACCGCCGTGGCCGAGCGCCCCGACGAGGAATTGTTCGGGCCGTTGCTGCAGGTCATCCGCTACAAGGATTTCCCAGGCGCCATCGCCGAAGCCAACAACACCCAATACGGCCTGGCTGCCGGGTTGCTCTCGGATTCCCAGGAACGCTATGAGCAGTTCTGGCTGCAAAGCCGTGCCGGTATCGTCAACTGGAACAAACAACTGACCGGCGCCGCCAGCAGCGCGCCGTTCGGCGGTGTCGGCGCCTCGGGCAACCACCGCGCCAGCGCTTATTACGCGGCGGATTATTGCGCGTATCCGGTGGCTTCGTTGGAGACGCCGAGCCTGGTCATGCCGGCGAGCCTGACGCCTGGCGTAAAAATGGTTTAAGCCCTAATCGCGAGCAAGCTCGCTCCCACAGGGTCTTGCACTGTCCTTGTGGGAGCGAGCTTGCTCGCGATAGCCGCGACGCGGCTGTTACTCGATGCCTATAAAAAACAGATTCTCGTGGAGCCTCGCTGATGAAATCCTATGAAGTCAACTTTGACGGTCTAGTGGGGCCGACCCATAACTACGGCGGGCTCTCGTACGGCAACGTCGCCTCCCAGAGCAACAGCCAGCAATGCTCCAACCCCAAGGAAGCCGCGTTGCAGGGCCTGGCGAAAATGAAAGCGCTGATGGAGATGGGCTTCCAGCAAGGTGTGCTGGCGCCGCAGGAGCGTCCGGACGTGGCGGCCTTGCGCCGCTTGGGTTTTGCCGGCAGTGACGCGCAGGTCATCCAGCAGGCCGCGAAAGAAGCGATGCCGCTGCTGGTCGCCAGTTGCTCGGCTTCGAGCATGTGGGTCGCCAACGCCGCCACCGTCAGCCCGAGCGCCGACACGGCTGACGGCCGCGTGCATTTCACCGCCGCCAACCTCAACTGCAAATACCACCGCAGCATCGAGCACCCGACCACCAGTCGCGTGTTGGGGGCGATGTTCGCCAACCAGCAACACTTCGCGCACCACGCCGCGCTGCCAGCCGTGGCGCAGTTCGGCGACGAAGGTGCAGCCAACCACACGCGTTTCTGCCGCGCGTATGGCGAGGCTGGCGTCGAGTTCTTCGTGTTCGGCCGCAGTGCGTTCGACAGTCGTTTCCCGTCGCCACAGAAGTACCCGGCGCGCCAGACCCTCGAAGCCTCCCGCGCCGTTGCGCGCCTGCATGGCTTGAGTGAGGAGGGCGTCGTATACGCCCAGCAGAACCCGGCGGTGATCGACCAGGGCGTTTTCCACAACGACGTGATCGCGGTGGGCAACGGCGAGGTGCTGTTCTACCACGAGGATGCGTTCCTCGAGACCGAGAAGATGCTGGCCGAGCTGAGCGACAAACTCGCCAAGGTCGGTGGGAAATTTCAATCGGTGTGCGTACCGCGTTCCGCGGTCACCGTCGATGACGCGGTACGTTCCTACCTGTTCAACAGCCAATTGCTGTCGCGTCCCGACGGCACGATGCTGTTGATCGTCCCGGAAGAATGCCGTGGCAACGAACGCGTCTGGCAATATCTGCAAGGCCTGACGGGCTCTGGCGGCGTCATTCGCGAAGTGAAGGTCTTCGACCTCAAGCAGAGCATGCAGAACGGCGGCGGCCCGGCTTGCCTGCGGTTGCGCGTGGCGCTGAACGAAACCGAGCTGGCGGCCGTCAACCCAGGGGTTATCATGACCGCGCCGCTGTACGATTCGCTGACCCGATGGGTCGAGACTCACTACCGCGACCGCATGACCGAAAATGACCTGGCGGACCCGCAATTGTTGCTGGAATGCCGGTCGGCCCTGGATGAGCTGACACAAATCCTTAAACTTGGCTCGGTCTATCCTTTCCAGATCAATTGAAAGCGCGCGCGACCTGACTACAGTCAAAGCAGGGCGCGTTGCCTTATCCCCAGACGAGAATGTAAAAACATGAGCGATACCCTGCAGCTGATCCTTGAAGACACCGACGGCACGCAACTGGAAACCTCCTGCACCCGCGTCGCGGTGATGTGGCAGGGCAAGGAGCTGTGGATCCAGCAGGACGGCCGCGGCCAACTGCTGATCGGCGTCGATGTCGAGGAAGGGGACGAGGAATACGCCAACCTGCTGTTGCGCCCATTGGCGACCAACCTGGTCAGCCTGCAGCTGGAAATGGAGCCGGCTGACATGAGCGATGACGACCATGTCCATGGCCCGGATTGCGGCCACGACCATTAAGGAAATCGCACTATGCTCGCCCTCGGCAAACTGCTTGAACTGACCCTCGCCGGCCGTGAACCGGCGGAGAAGACTCAACTGACTGTCGAAGGCGTACGGATGCGCTGGTTGAGCGAGGGCGCGCTGGAGGTCAAGCCGCCCGAGGCACGGGATAACGGCCTGGACCTGCTGCTGTCGGCCGGTATCCACGGTAACGAAACCGCGCCGATCGAATTGCTTGATCGCCTGCTGCATGACATTGCCCGTGGCGACCTGAAGCCACGGGCACGCATTCTGTTCCTGTTCGGCAATCCCGAGGCGATCCGTCGCGGCGAGCGTTTTGTCGAGCAGGACGTCAATCGCCTGTTCAATGGTCGCCATGAGCTGAGCGGCGGCCCCGAGGCGTTGCGCGCCTGTGAGCTGGAACGGCTGGCCGCGAGTTTCTTCAGCGTGCCGGACCGCAGCCGCTTGCATTACGACCTGCACACCGCCATTCGCGGTTCGAAGATCGAGCAATTCGCCCTGTATCCGTGGAAAGAAGGTCGCCAGCATTCACGTCGTGAACTGGCCCGTCTGCGTGCGGCGGGCATGGAGGCGGTGCTGCTGCAGAACAAGCCGTCCATCGTGTTCAGCGCTTATACCTACGATCAGCTCGGTGCCGAGGCCTTCACCCTGGAGTTGGGCAAGGCCCGGCCATTCGGCCAGAACGACGGCGTCAATGTCAGCCTGCTGGAAACGCGCCTGCAACAGATCATCGAAGGCAACGAGCCGGAGATGGAAGACAGCCTCGACGGCCTGCAGCTATTCAGCGTCGCGCGCGAAGTCATCAAGCACAGCGACAGCTTCCGCCTGAACCTGCCGGCGGACATCGAGAACTTCTCGGTGCTTGAAAAAGGCTACGTGCTGGCCGAAGACATCGCCCATACGCGCTGGGTGATCGAAGAAGAGGGCGCGCGGATCATCTTCCCGAACCCCAAGGTCAAGAATGGCTTGCGGGCGGGGATTCTGATCGTGCCGGCGACGGATGAAGGTTTGGCCTGACCCAAGTCTCACGCACGCCGCTGACCCCCTGTGGGAGCGAGCTTGCTCGCGATAGCGGTGCTCCAGCCGACATCCTTGTTGGCTGACACTCAGCTATCGCGAGCAAGCTCGCTCCCACAGGTTTTTTTGCAGCTTTTAGACCGCTACCGCCCGCTGCTCACTGCGGCGCAGTGCCCGGGTCTTGTGCAGCGTATCGGCGCAGGTCTTCGCCGCTTCCTGGCCCTTGTGCACGAAATGCTCGAAGAAGAACTTCTGATGTTCTTCCCCAGCATGGAAGTGATGCGGTGTCAGCACGACCGAGAACACCGGCACTTCGGTTTCCAACTGGACCTGCATCAGGCCGCTGATCACCGATTGGGCGACGAACTCGTGGCGGTAGATGCCGCCGTCTACTACCAGCCCGGCCGCGACGATGCCGGCGTAGCGGCCGGATTTGGCCAGCAGCTTGGCGTGCAGCGGAATCTCAAAGGCGCCGCCGACTTCGAAGAAGTCGATGTCACTTTCCTGATAGCCCTGGCTGATCATCTCGGCGACGAAGCCTTTGCGGCTCTGGTCGACGATTTCCTTGTGCCAGCAGGCCTGGATGAACGCGACGCGCTCGCCCGGATGGTTTTTGGTCTTGCTGTCGATTGCGGTGGGTTGCATGTTCTGGTTCCTGTTTGTGTGAAAAACAGGGCGTCATGAATCGAAGGGGATTCGAGGGTACGCCGCGCACAGAGTCGCAGTCGGCCCTTGGGTGTCAATCCCGTTCTCTCTTCATCCGGACTATGACCGTCGGCCCCGGGATCACACCGGGTCTGCTGACCTTGTCGCTGCACCGCAAAAGCCGTGTAGTGCCAAGCGCTCGCGGGCTATGCGCATTGCGCGCAATTACCGCCGGTGGGGAGTTGCACCCCGCCCTGAGAACGTTTTGCCGACACATTTTGTGACGGCGGACGATTTTTAACACATAACCCCT
>NZ_JAOSHO010000247.1 GCF_025917275.1 Pseudomonas agronomica
TTGATCTTTCGCTTGAAGACTCGATGGGTCTTGGAAAGATCGCAGCCTCGCTTCGCTCGGCAGCTCCTACGCGGGCCGGCGGGAGCAAGCTCCCTCGCCACGGATGCACCGAATCAAGTTGGCAAATTGCTCAAACCTGTCCGTCGCGATCGCGGAAACCCAGCAAGTACAACACCCCATCCAACCCCAAGGTCGAAATCGCCTGCCGGGCCGATTGCTTGACCAACGGCTTGGCCCGGAATGCCACGCCCAAGCCGGCAATGGCCAGCATCGGCAGGTCGTTGGCGCCGTCACCCACGGCAATGGTCTGCTCCAGGCGAAGGCCCTCCTTCTCGGCCAATTCGCGCAACAAGTCTGCCTTGCGCTGGGCATCGACGATCGGCTCGACGGCAACCCCGGTGACCTTGCCATCCACGACTTCCAGTTCGTTGGCGAACACGTAGTCGATACCGAGCTTGGCCTGCAATTGCTTGGCAAAATAAGTGAAGCCGCCAGACAGGATGGCGGTCTTGTAGCCCAGGCGCTTGAGTTCGGCGAACAGGGTTTCGGCGCCCTCGGTCAGGCGCAGCGAGGCGCCGATGGAGTCGAGCACACTGACGTCCAGCCCCTTGAGCAATGCCAGGCGCTCCTTGAAACTGGCGCGAAAATCCAGCTCACCGGCCATGGCACGCTCGGTGATGGCGGAAACCTTGTCGCCCACGCCCGCCGCCTTGGCCAGCTCGTCGATGACTTCGGCTTCGATCAACGTCGAGTCCATGTCGAACACCGCCAGGCGGCGGTTGCGACGGAACAGAGAGTCTTCCTGGAAAGCGATGTCGACGTTCAGTTCCTGAGCGACGCTGAGGAACTCGGCGCGCAACGCTTGAGGATCAGCCGGTTCGCCGCGCACGGAAAATTCGATGCACCCCTTGCCCTGGTCAGCCGGGGTATCGAGCGGCATGCGCCCGGAGAGCCGGTCGATGTGGTCGATATTCAGCCCGTATTGGGCGGTGATCGAACTGACGCGCTGCAACTGCTCGGCGGTCACCTTGCGGGTCAGCAGTGTCACGATATGGCGCTTCTTGCCCTGGCCGGCCACCCAATGCTGGTAGTCGGCTTCGGACACCGGCGTGAAACGCACCTGCTGGTCGAGCTTGTAGGCCGTGAACAGGATGTCCTTGAGCACCGACTTGCTCTGTTCGGCGTCCGGGATTTCAACCAGGATGCCGAACGACAGCGTGTCATGGATTACCGCCTGACCGATGTCGAGAATGTTCACACCACCCTGGGCCAGAACGCCGGTAATGGCCGCAGTCAGACCCGGACGGTCGCTGCCAGTGATGTTTATCAGGACGATTTCGCGCAAGGCGCACCCCCGCAGGTGGAAAAAAACCGCATTCTACCCACATTCAGTGACCATCGGGCACCGCCAGTGCTTTGCCGGTCATGGGCCTGTCGCTATACTGCGCGTCAATTTCACGGACAAAGAGCCGAGCTCAGTGAACCGGCCCACGCCAGTCAAAACCGACAATTTCTTCCTGCTGATCTTCCGTGCATTGCGCCATCGTCGCGTGCCGATTGCATTGCGCATCGCCAGCCATAACGTGATCCTGGTCGCCCTGGCCCTGGTCATCTATGCCTGCGTGATGGGCCTGCAATTCAAGCAGGCCATGCACGAGCAGGCGGATGCCCTGGGCGAAAGCCTGACCACCCAGACCGCCACGTCCGCCACCGAGCTGCTGGTGTCCAACGACATCCTCAGCCTCAACGTGCTGCTCAACAACCTGACCAAGAACAAACTGGTCGCCCACGCCGCCATCTACAGCGTGGACAACCGCATCCTCGCCGAGGCCGGCCAGCGTCCCAAACCTGGCCTGCTGGGCGAGACCGGCGGCATGTACCAGAGCAAGATCACCTTCCAGGACGTGACGGCCGGGCAACTGCGCATCAGCCTGGACATGGATCAGTTCCAGCAACCGATGACCATCAGCCTGCAAAGCATGGGCATCCTCAGCGCAATCCTGCTGGCGCTGGCACTGGCCTTGAGCCTGCGCCTGGGACGGCACATCTCCACGCCACTGTTGCAATTGCGCGTCTGGCTGCGGGACATCGACGAACACACGCCGGCCACCCAGCGCCAGGACGAAATCGGCGACCTGGCCCGGCAACTTCACGCCAGCTTCGCACCGGAACCGGAGCCTGTGCCGGAACCTGAAGACATCGATTATGTCGACGAAGACGATGCCGAGCCAAGCTTCGAGGTCCGCAACCTGCGTGACCCGGGCTTCGACGAAAGCGCGCCGATGCCGGCCTCGCGCCCGGCGCCGCGTCATGTGGTGCGTGCGGTCGAAGACGAAGAAGACGATGACGCCTTTGCCGACTTGCGAGACGACTCGGTGGCCGGAGCCCCTCAACCAGCGGTCCGCCCTGTCGCCTCGAACCTGCCTCAGCACAGCGCCGTGCTGGCCGTACAACTGGGCGCCCAGGATCAATTGCGCCGCCTGCCCCAGGCGCGCCTTAAGGAGCTGCTCGAACGCTATCGCGACTGCCTCGATCAAGCCGCATCGCTTTATCAAGGCGAACTGCACACTTTGAATGACGGCAGCACGCTGATGCTGTTCCACACCGAGGACAGCGGCGACGACTACCTCACCAATGCCATCTGCTGCGGTGAACTGCTGCGGGCGCTGGGTCATCAGTTGCAAATCGAAGTCGCCGACAGCGGCATCACCCTGCAATTGCAACTGGGCCTGACCTTGGGCGATGGGCTGTACGGCTTGAGCCAGATCGACCTGCTGCTGACCGAAACCGCCCAGGACGCATTGGCCCTCTCCCAGCACAGCCGCAACTTGTTGCTGGTGGAGCGCAAGATCAATGACGACGCGCTGATCCGTCAACGCGCGCGCATTCGCCCCATCGCCAGCCCTGAAGGCGCTTGTTGCGTGGAACGGTTGATGGAGCCTTATCCGTCGATGTTGGAGCGGCAACTGGCGCGGATGCATGAGCGTCAGGCCTGATACCTCGATGCTGAAATAATAAAACCCGCAGATGAGTGATTATCTGCGGGTTTTTTATTGCCCTTTTCGCGAGCAGGCTCGCACATGAGGAATCCCGTGGGAGCGAGCCTGCTCGCGAAGGCGTCAGGATAGACAGCGAAAAACCAGACTACAGAGTCGCGTCCACCCGACACACTTTAGCGCTCAGGCTCAAACGAATACTCAAATGACACTTGCGCCAGCTCACCATGGCCAGCCACGTAGCTGCCACTGCCGCTCAGATTGACCAGATCGCCAGTGCCGGCGCCCTCTACGACACTCCAAGTACTGCGTGCCTTTCCCTCGGAGAATGATCCCGAATGCCGGACAACAAATGTTCCGCGCTTTCCTGCCACCAACGCACAAACCCGCTCAAAACCCGCAAAGCACGCTGTACCGTCAGCGCTATAGGACATCAGGTATTCGACGCTACTGGTGCCCTCGATAGCCCCGGAATACGACTGCGTGATCTTCGCATGTGAGAGTTTTGGCGCGCCCTCAAGAATTTGAGACGGCTTCTCGTCCCAGCCCGTGATCTGAAATGTGCAACTGGCAGTTGTTTTCATGGAAATTTAACTCGTCCTTGTCGTTATAGGGGGAGGCCTGATGCACCGGGCCCTCATCTTGCCTGACATTCTCCTGGAATAAGAATCCAGGCATCACGGAAACAACAAAGCCCGCATCAACGCGGGCTTTGTCTTGTATCCATTTCAAACCATCAGAACCGGAACACTTCCATGTCCGTACGAATCGGCAAGGCCATGGGGATCTTGTCCTTTTCCTTTTCAACCGGCTTGGCCGCCGGGGCCGGAGCCGTCTTGCGCGGGACTTCCGCGATAGGTGGCTGGTTGGCCAGGGGTTTGAGGGACACGGACAATTGCTCGGCCAGGCGTTGCAAGAGCACGCCTTGTGCCTGGACCTGCGCAGCGGTCGTACCTGCATGTTGTTCTTGCAGGTGAACGATGCGGTTCTCGCGAACCGTACCGCGACGGTCGATCAGGCGCCACTGGGCATCGAGCACGGCGGGTTGGGATTTGCCAGAATCCAGCCGGGTGATCGACAACAAGACTTGTACATCCGGGGTGAACCCTTGGTTGGCCGGGGCCAGCACCACACGCTGGCTGTCCAGGTGTCCGGCAACCTGGCGCAACAGCAATTGATCGATATCGGAAGACAGGCTGCCAGCCCAACGACCATCAGTGGCGGCTTGCAGGCTGCCGTCGGGTTGGCGTTGCAACAGGGTTTCACGCTGCAGGTAGTCAGCGATCAGAACCGGGCCAAGCAACACGGCCATGCCTGTGCTTTGCGCAGGCTGGGCCGGAGTACCGCTGTCCAGTTGGTACAGCGACACCGGCTGGTTCATGCTGCAGCCCGCCAGGCCAAGCAGGCCGGCGAGCCACAAAATAGGAAGGCGCAGAGCAGTCATCGTCTCGTCCAGGTGGCGGCCACAAGGCTTACCACAGTGAAAAATACTCGGTCATTATGAAGAACGCTCGGCCACGCCGGCGCTTGAAAGGGCCTATCATCCGTGAATATGCGTCCCGACTCCAGCGCCAAAACTCCGATCTGCGGCATTTAATCGCAGACCGAGCCCTCTAGCACGCTCAATTGAGGTTTTCGACGAGCAGCGCATCCACTCGCTGAAAACCCCTTGGAAGCTTGTTGCCCCGCCGACCGCGTTCACCTTTGTAATGCTCAAGATCGTCCGCTTTCAATGAAAGCGTACGCTTTCCAGCCTGCAGCACAAGCGTGGCACCCTCCGGTATCACTGCAATATCCGTGACATATTCCTCGCGACTCGCCACCCGTTCGCCGGAAATTCCGATTATCTTGTTGCCTTTCCCTTTGCCGAGCTGTGGCAGGTCACTGATCTTGAACACCAGCAACCGCCCTTCTGTCGTCACCGACGCCAGCCAGTTGTTCTCGCGATCGATGACCGGACGCGGTGCGATGACCTTGGCGTTGTTCGGCAGACTCAACAACGCCTTGCCCGCCTTGTTCTTGGCTTGCAGGTCCTCACCCTTGACGACGAACCCGTAACCGGCGTCCGACGCAATTACGTACAGCCCGTCATCATCAGGCATCAGCACGCACTCAAAAGTTGCACCCGGCGGTGGCGTCAGACGACCGGTGAGCGGTTCGCCCTGGCCACGGGCCGATGGCAAGGTGTGGGCCGGCACCGAATAACTGCGCCCGGTGGAGTCGATGAACACCGCGAACTGGTTCGAGCGCCCAGGCGCCAAGGCCTTGAAACCATCCCCGGCCTTATAGGAAAGCCCGGCGGCGTCAATATCGTGACCTTTGGCGGAGCGTACCCAGCCTTTTTCCGAGAGCACGACGGTGACTTTCTCGTTCGGCAGCAGGTCGTGTTCGCTCAACGCCTTGGCTTCAGCGCGCTCGACGATCGGCGAGCGACGGTCGTCGCCGTAGGTTTCGGCATCCTTCAACAGCTCGGTGCGCACCAGTTTCTTGAGCTTGGCTTCGCTGCCCAACAAGGCTTGCAGCTTGGCCTGCTCCTTGAGGAGCTCGTCCTGCTCGGCACGCAGCTTCATCTCTTCCAGGCGGGCCAACTGGCGCAGGCGGGTATCGAGGATGTAGTCAGCCTGGATTTCGCTCAGGGCAAAACGCTCGATCAGCTTGGCCTTGGGGTGCTCCTCGGTGCGAATGATATGGATCACTTCATCCAGGTTGAGGTAGGCGATCAACAAGCCGTCCAACAGGTGCAGGCGGCGCTCGACCTTGTCCAGGCGGAATTGCAGGCGTCGGCGTACGGTCTTGACCCGGAATTCGAGCCATTCCACCAACAGTGCCCGCAGGTTCTTCAGCTGAGGCTTGCCGTCCAGGCCGATGATGTTGATGTTGACCCGATAACTCGATTCCAGGTCGGTGCTGGCGAACAGGTGCTGCATCAACGCTTCGTGGTCGACCCGGCTGTTGACCGGGATGATCACGATGCGGCATGGGTTCTCGTGGTCGGACTCGTCGCGCAGGTCGGCCACTTGCGGCGCTTTCGACGGTTTTGCCTGCATCATCGCGGCAATCTGCTCCAGGACCTTGGCCCCGGACACCTGGTGCGGCAGCGCCGTGACAATGATGTCGCCGTCTTCGATGTGGTACACGGCGCGCATGCGCACCGAGCCACGACCGGTCTCGTAGATCTTCAGCAGGTCGGCGCGGGGCGTGATGATTTCCGCTTCGGTCGGGTAATCCGGGCCTTGAATGTGCTCGCAGAGCTGCTCCACCGTGGCTTTCGGCTCGTCCAGCAACCGCACGCACGCCGTCGCCACTTCCCGCAGGTTGTGCGGCGGCACATCGGTGGCCATGCCCACGGCAATACCGGTGGTGCCGTTGAGGAGGATATTCGGCAAACGTGCCGGCAACACCAGGGGCTCGTCGAGGGTGCCGTCGAAGTTCGGACCCCAGTCCGCGGTGCCCTGGCCCAGTTCGCTGAGCAGCACCTCGGAATAGCGCGACAACCGCGCCTCGGTGTAGCGCATGGCGGCGAAGGACTTGGGATCATCCGGCGCACCCCAGTTGCCCTGCCCGTCCACCAGCGTGTAGCGATAGCTGAACGGCTGGGCCATCAGCACCATGGCTTCGTAGCAGGCCGAGTCGCCGTGGGGATGGAACTTGCCGAGCACGTCGCCGACGGTACGCGCCGATTTCTTGTGCTTGGAATCGGCATCCAGCCCCAACTCGCTCATGGCGTAGACGATCCGTCGCTGGACCGGCTTCAAGCCATCGCCGATGTGCGGCAAGGCGCGGTCCATGATCACGTACATGGAGTAGTTGAGGTAGGCATTTTCGGTGAAGTCAGCCAGCGATCGGCGCTCTACGCCGTCCAAGCTGTCTGCAAGAATATCGCTCATGCGGGCCTCATCAAGTTCGTTGTCTGGCGCAACGGCGTGGTGCCATCGCGCTGGGTAAATTCAAATTCTTCCGGGGCATTCGTGCCCAGCGGTAGCCCACTCATGGCGAGGCGCCCCAGCCACCGTCCGGCGCGGCGAAGCGCCAGATGATGGGCCGCCGCTCGCCATCGGCACGGGCACCGTCGTTGTTGTCCAGGCCAATCCAGGCGCCTTGGGCGTCCACCACCAGCGCTTCGGCCAGGCCATAGGCTTGCGAGTAACGACGATTATCCTGCAGCGCCTCGGCAGCGAACGACCAGCAGCGCTCGACCATGGCGGTCTGCGGGTCGCGCCGGCAGATCTGATAGGCGTTTCGTTCCAGGGTGAACAGCTTGCCGTCGAACAATGACAGATCGGCGAAATCCCGGGAAACCGCCTTGGCCTTGGGAAATTGCGGCGGCTGCATTTCCTGCCCCGCTTCGCTGAGCAGCACGCAATTGCCGTCGCAGTCCCATACCGTTTGCTGGCGCTTGATCAACAGCAGGCCACGGCGTTCACGCTCGGCCGCCAGCCAGAGGTGGTCGCCGGCCGGGTTGACCGCAAGGCCTTCGAACAAGGCGTTGAAGTGCAACAACATGCCGCTGCCCCGCGCC
>NZ_JAOSHO010000248.1 GCF_025917275.1 Pseudomonas agronomica
CTGGGCGTCTCGGTGCTGCCGGCGTCTTATCAGCGCATGCGCATCGATGGGGTGGTGTACCGACCGCTGCTTGACCCGGCGGCGGTGTCGGCGGTGTGGCTGGTACAGCGCAAGGACCAGCGGTCGCCGATGGCGAAGGCATTTGTGGCGTTGTTGACTGATGGGGTGGAGTTACCTGCCTGGTCTTGAGGCTTGTTGTTGTCAGGCGCCATGACGCATCCACCGTGGCCGGCCTACGAAGATTGCTTTAGTTTTCCAACGCCTCGGCCGATATCCCATTGTTCGACCAACCCAATCCATGGAGAAACAGGATGTTCAAGCAGTTGACCTTTACTGCCTTGTTGGCAGTTGCCGCGCTGACTACCGGCTGTGCTTCGGTGAAAATGGCCGATGACACCCAGGATGCGCAGGCGAAAACCTTCCAGACCGTCCCTGACAAAGCGAACATCTACCTTTACCGCAACGAGAGCATGGGCGCCGGGGTAAAAATGCCAGTAACGCTCAACGGCAAAGCGGTCGGACAAACCGTTGCCAAGTCGTATTTGATGCTAACGGTACCGGCCGGCCAGCAGACGCTGGTGTCTTCTGCCGAAAACGATTCGGAGCTCAAGCTCAGCACAGAAGCCGGCAAGAACTATTTTGTCTGGCAGGAAGTGAAAGTGGGTTTCATCAAGGCTCGTAACAACCTGCAGGTCGTCGATGATAAAACCGGCCGCGCCGGGGTGGCGGAGAGCAAGTTGATTCAAGCCCAATAACCCGGTTTCTCTGATCCGGGCTATTTGAGAGGGCGCTGAAAGGCGCCCTTTTTCGTGATATAGCCTGATGGCGATCAGTCCGTTACCCTGAATTGCGGCGCCTCGTCCAACTAATGGCGCTGCTTCAGACACCGCGAGCCTGAAGCTATCGAGAACGCCAGTGAAGGCGGTGTACCCATGACACCCGCGCCGCCATACCCCGCTTGCCAAGCTAACCCTGCAAACAAGTCCTCCGCAGCGTAGGAAAAATCGCTTTTTCGCCTAGGACTCTTCCTAATCGTTCGAAATCCATACCCGTTGGGATTGCGTCTTGCCCGTGATGCAACGTTTTATCCATGGCTCTGAAATTCGTTCGGCTTGGCACAGGCCAAGCGAATGACTACCCCTGAGTAGGAGCCTTGAAAAATGCACGCATCCTTGCAACTCGCCTATACCAACGAAGCATCCGCTGAATATCTCCGTCGCCTGGACGACTCACCTTTCACTGTTCAGCAACTTGCTGGTTTCGACGAGCACGCTCTGGCGAGCGTTAACCAACAACAGGCATACGCCCAGGCTCATCCCCCGATCGCCATTTACCGAGTCGCCACCGAAGGCAGCCAGACCCGCGACGGTGGGGTAATCCAACAAGGTACGGCACCGCTGGAATTGCCGTTGGCGGACGGACGCCAGGCCCGCGCAGCGAGCAAGGGTGATCAGGTTGTGTATGCCGATGGGAGCACTGCACGGATCGTCACTGGCGCAGGCGCGGGCAACAGCCATGTTGCGCTGGTAGGTAGCGTTCTGAGCAATGGCGATGAAATTATCAACACGCCACAAGGGGCGCTCTTGCTCATCGACCGTGAAGGCGTGCCGATGGCGGAAGACTTCCTCCCCGCGATTGATCAGGCGCAGGGGGCCGACCTGCCATCGGATGAGATGAAGGACGCCATCCAATGAACCGGGGTTATTACATTGGACTCGGTGACGAAACCACCTGTGGTGGGAAGGTGCTGGATGGGAACGCACACAACCGAATGAATGGTATCGCTCGTGCCCGTGAAGGTGATCCGGTTTCTTGTGGCAAGGATGGGAAGACTTATCAGATTGTGGGCGGCATCGCGGGCATGACCAGCAATGGCCGGCGTAACGCCGGCACGCTGGACAGCGTCAGCAGTTGCCCTTGTAACGCTCGGTTGATTCCATCGCTACTCTCGGCCACTTACAGAAAAGCCGGCGCTGCACCGCAAGCCAGCCGAGCCGCGGAACCGGTTTCACAGCCCGCGAACACCGTTCCCGCTACGTCGCGCCACTCGGGCTTCGCCCCTTCAAGCAACACAGCATTCGAGGCATCCACCCGCCTGGAACCTCAGGAACCGGGCTTCTATGTCGTCCCTGAAAGCTTGAGCCGTGAAGCTCTGGAAGCCACGCTCTTCCCCGCGCCCGACCCGCAGGTGCTGCGCAAATTCCGAGCGTTGAACCCTCACCGCGATGTTGTCAAAGCCGGCTCGATGATCGTGTTGAGCGACCCGAACAACCTGCAATGCACTCGCGAAGAAGCGCAGGTGATGGCGGCGGCGGAAACAGTCAATGCCGCACTCGAAGACCTGACGGCCGAACAAGCCGACTTCATGCACCGCCACGCGGCCGAGATCGCCAGCTTCACCGGCCAGACCTCGACTTGGCTGGGCGTGAGCGCCGTGGTGATGGAAAAACACCTGGCGAGCCTGCGCGACACCCTGCAAGCCATGGAGCGCTTGCATCAGGACAGTTATCGCCAGCATGGGCATCTCAAATCAGCGCAATTCTTTACCGAACGCAAACTCCTGCTCGCCCAGTTGGACGCGCACTTGCTGAATTCCACCCGCCTGCGCGGCCATACGACGCTGGGCGATCACCCCAAGTTGAAAACCGCTCTTGGCATTTCGAGCCGCAGTCTGGTTCATCACTGGAACAAGGCTGGGGCGCCGGGGCAGATACCGGGATACGCCACGCATGTGGAAAGCACCAGTCGTGCAGCGAAATATATGCAGATGGGCGGGTATGTCGGGATTGGGATTGGTGGGGTGTCTTCGGTTCTCGCGGTTCAGGCTGTGTGTAACGGGGGTTCAGAGGAGGCTTGTGAGCGGGTCAGGTTTACCGAGGGGGGGAAATTTGTCGGATCTACCTTTGGTGGTGCATTGGGTGGTGCGACGGTATCCAAATATGCCGGTGCTCGACTCTGCTTGGCGATCGGCCTCCGTACATATGGCATTGGGGGGGGCGCTTTGTGTTGCGGCCTTGGTGGGGACTGGCGCATGGGGAGGTACGACGCTCGGTGGCGTCGGAGGCGAATATGCTGGTGAGAAAATTTATGAAGCCGTAGTTCCATGAGCGGCATCGATAGTTGGCCGCCGTGGATTGCAATCATCGTTGCTGGCGGCCCAAGTCTGCTGGGATTTCTTGGGTTTATATTCACTTTGTATCTGAGTCATCGACATCTGGACGCAATGATGGAGGCTATGAAGAACAGCCGATATATATATCTGTGGGGGGGCGCATGGAGAGGGCGAGGTTTGATTGGGGGGTGCGTATTAGTTACCTCGATCGCAGGTATGGTGGTATGGCCCAGAGCCTCCATTCGTCTCGGAGATGTGGACCCGATGGATGTTAAAAATTTTCCACCACACCTAAAACGCCTACTGATCATCAAGATGACGGTGATGATCACAGCCGTCATTTGGATGGTGATCGCAGCCGTACTGATTAAATTTAGATAAAGATCAACATCCAGCTAAAAACCGTCGCTGGCAGCTTAAGTCTTAGCCTGGCGCTGAACTAATGCGGCTGGAATAGGTGCTGAGAACCGGGCGGGGATGGCTGGGGTAAATTATTTTTTTGCTGTTCTCCAACGCCTCCGTTAAAAAGGATCTGGGAGTTATTTATGAGCGCACATTTAAAAACCACCCCATGCTGCACAGAGGTAGAGCTCGGCAGTGCGATGCCCATGTTTTACGTGGTAGGAAAAAACAAGCTGGTCATTATGTTGTGTATGACCTTTGGGTACTATTTTATTTATTGGAACTATAGAAATTGGAAGGCCTATCGATTAGCCGTGGGCGCAAAAATCTGGCCGGTAGGTCGTACGGTGCTGGGCATATTTTTCCTGTACTCCTTATTCATGAAAATAGACCGACAGCTGCGTATTTCAAAAAGGCACTATAACTGGCATCCGCAAAACCTCATGGTGGGCGCAATATTAGCAGCAGGCATAAGCACTTATATTTGTGTTGTCGGGGTTAATTCGAAGGCTATTTTTCCTATGGCGTTGACCTTGCTGATCTTTCAATCTTTTATCATGCTTCGCGTCCAAACAGCTATCAACCGTCTTGAAGGGGATCCGGAGGGGCATCAGAACGCTAAACTTACCCTTTCAAACTACGCCTGGATTGCAGCGGGAAGTATCATTTGGTTTTTCGTTATCTGCGGGACGTTGATGCTTGCCTGATGTCAGCCAATGGAAGCTTGTTTTCGAGGGCGCCGCAAGGCGCCTTATTCTTTTGTCAGAGTGCAACTTGCGACTGTAAGCGGCGCCCGACGACGTCCAGCAAATCGCAACCTTCGCGCAATGAAACCACCAGCACGCGAGCTAATTCGCTATAGGCACCCCTTTCGAGTGCCAGGTTTTTAAGAAACTGAGTGGCGGCGCGAATGCGGTCGGCCGCGGTTTCATGCAAGACGTCCAGCGTCCTTCAGTGTCGATCAATAACGAAGCGATGATGCAGTCGGTACCGGTGACGGGCCTGTATCTTTTCAAGACGAAACCTTCTTGAGTGTTGAGTTAGCGTTGATTGTTGATGGATCGTCGAGGCTCGCCTGTCTGAAGAGGATGGCTGTCAATTTGATGGCCATCGGTCTTAGTGTTTTTTATAGATTTATTTTATTTTTTAGTGTCTTGCTAACCCTTCCCCTATTCTCAGTAAAAGCCTTCAGCCCCCCTGCACGAAGACTGCAAGCATCACATCCCCCACACCCACTGCCCACAACCCCGTTATAACAAGTCAGCGTACGATTCATCACCAACTCCAGCTGGTTGTAATAATCCGCCAGTGCCCAAGTCTCTGCTTTATTCAGCCACATCAACGGAGTCTCGATGCGCAATTTGTAATCCATGCCGGTTTCAATCGCGATGTTCATGGCTTTGACAAAACTGTCCCGGCAATCCGGATACCCTGAAAAATCCGTCTCGCACACACCGGTGATCACCGCTTCAGCCCCTACCTGATAGGCATAGATCGACGCCAACGTCAGAAACAGGATATTGCGACCCGGCACGAATGTATTAGGCGGTCCGTCCTTGCTGCTGTTCGCCGACGGAACCGGAATGTTGTCGCGAGTCAGGCTGCTGACCGCCAGTTCGTTCAATAACGTGGTATCCAGGACCTTGTGGGCCGTCACGCCAAAATGCCTGGCGAGGTCCTTCGCCACTTCAATTTCGGCGCGATGGCGCTGGCCGTAGTCGAAGGTGATGCAATGGATTTCGTCGTACTGGGGTAATGCGTGGATCAGGCAGGTGGTGGAATCCTGGCCGCCGCTGAATACGATCACGGCTTTGTTGGTCACTTCGTTCATCCTTGACATTCCCGGCTTGTGGTTGGGATGTGACCGTAGCGCGAAGTTCAAGGGTTTTGGTGTGGGAAATTTCGGAAATTAGGTGTTCCGCTTTCCGAGTTTCGCTTGCAGCCTTGTAGGGTCAAGGTTGAGTGCAAGGACGCTGGTCAGCACGATGGCAGCCCCGACGATGACCATCGCCGACGGACGTTCGGCGAGGATCATCGAGGCCATCAGCATGGCGGCCGGAGGGATCAGGTAAAGCGCCATGGAGGCTCGGCTCACGTCGCTGCGGGCGAGGACATAGGCCCAGGCAAGGTAGGCCAGCGCGCTGGGAAAGATGCCCAGCATCAGCACCGCCAGGTTCACCGAAGTGGGCGCTTGTCTTGCCTCGTCCAGCAGCCCAGGCGCGAATACGAATAACAGGGCGGTGCCCGACCAGACGGTGTAACAGACCATGGTCAAGCCGTCGTAGCGATGGCAATGGCGTTTTTGCAGGGCGAAATACAAGCTCCAGGATAATGCTGCCAGGAGGATCAGCAGCCCATGGGCATTTATCTGACCCAAACCGCGATCTCCCATGACCACTACGGCAGCGCCCGCCAACCCCAACAGCACGCACATCCACTGCCACGCATTGACGCTGTTCTTGAAGGCGAAATGCGCCAGTAGCGCACTGAACAATGGTGTGGATTGGGCCAGGACACTGGCGGCGCCAGCGCTGACACCTCGCTGCCCGTAGTTGAGGGCGATGTGATGCAGGCTGACGGCGAAAAAACCCAGCAGGGCGAGCTGTGGCAGGTCCTTCAATCGAGGCAGGCCGATGCCCTTGACCGAGGCCAATACGGCCATGAACGTCGAGGCGATGAGAAATCTAATCAAGGCCAGGTGGTCGGGTGCGTAGGCCTGGAGACCGATGCGAATGCCAATCGGGGAATAGGCCCAGCACACAATGACGAAGGTTGCTGCCAGGGTCACCTTTACGCCCGATCGTTCCGAACCTTTATTGAGCATCAGCGGCGTCTTCATCCAAGTGCATGTCTCGGAGTATCGAAAACGCGGCTTGTCACCACAAGTGACTTAAACTCAGTCAATCATTCACTTTGGGTGAGCTATGGAACTGTCCCAACTGCGCATGGTGAAAGCGGTCTGCGACACCGGCAGCATTGCGCGCGCCGCTGAAACGCTGCACTGCGTTCCGTCCAACATTACTGCACGTCTCAAGTCGCTGGAGCGGGAGCTCGGCACGTCGTTGTTTTTCCGCGACGGACGTGGGGTGCGAGTCAGCCCGGCGGGACAGATATTCCTGGAATATGCGACGAGAATCCTCAGCCTGACGGAAGAGGCCCGTCGCGCAATCGCACCCTCCAACGCTCCGAGTGGGCCGTTGCGCATTGGTGCGATCGAGTCCAGCGCCACCGGGCGCCTGCCCCAGTTGTTGGCTAAATATCACGCGCAGTACCCGCAGGTGTCGCTGGAACTGAGCACGGGAACCTGGGCTCAGTTGCTGGACGATATCCGGCACCACCGGCTCGACGCTGCGATTGTCGCGGTTGACGTGGAGCGGCCCGGGCTGAAGCGAGCGGTGATGTACCGTGAGGATCTGGTGCTCATTGCTGCCGATTCCCTTGGCCCGCTGCGCAGTGCGGCGGATTTGCAAGGCAAGGCGATTTTCATGTGGCCTGTCGGTTGTCCGTACCGCCTGGCACTGGAGCAGTGGCTGCTGCGCCACGGTGAGGTGCAGCCGATCATCAGCATCGCCAGCTATGGCGCTATCGTTGGCTGTGTCAGCGCTGGGGCGGGTGTTTCGCTGGTTCCCAGGGGGATCTATGAGCAGTATCGCCAGGGGGCGGGTTGGACGGGGTACGAATTTCCGGAATTGGCGGGCGTGGACAATCTGTTTTATTGGCATGAAAACGCGGGTCGGCATCCTGCCCGGGAGGCGTTTTTGATGATGTTGGAGGCGGAGTTTGAAGGGGGGGGTAGCTAGGTTGTTGGGGGCTGCTGCGCAGCCCAGCGGGAGCAAGCTCCCTCGCCACAAGGGCGCGTAAGGGTAGATACCTGTGGGGCGAGCTTGCTCGCGATGACGGCAGCACAGCCAGCATCATCGGCCAAGACCTACCGCTATCGGGCCTGTAGGAGCTGCCG
>NZ_JAOSHO010000249.1 GCF_025917275.1 Pseudomonas agronomica
CAGGCTTGCTTGCACGTCAGGTTCGGTGTCAGGCCCGCAAGTAACGCAACACCGACTCACACACCATCTGCCGATGCCGCTGCTTGACCGCTTCGTCCGACAGGTCGATCTGGAAGATTTCACCGAACGTCTGGCGGTTGGATACCCGATAGAAGCAGAACGAGCTGATCAGCAAATGCACATCCAGCGGCTCGAGGCCGGCACGGAATACGCCTTCTTCGGCACCGCGACGCAGGATCACGCCCAGGGAATCGAGGATGGTATTGGTCATCGCCTTGATCGCACCGGACTGTTTCACGTATTCGGCGTTGTGGATGTTTTCGATGCAGACGATGCGCACGAAATCCACGTTGCGATCATGGTGATCGAAGGTGAATTCCACCAGGCGCCGGATTGCGTCGACCGGTGCCAGTTCCGCCAGGTGCAGGCGGCTTTCTGTGGTGCGGATATCACCGTAGAGTTTCTCCAGCACCTCGACGTACAACTGCTCCTTGCTGCCGAAGTAGTAATAGATCATGCGCTTGGAGGTGTGGATGCGCTCGGCGATGGCGTCGACCCGGGCGCCGGCCAGGCCTTGCTGGACGAACTCGACGATGGCTTCCTGGAGAATGTTTTCCCGGGTTTTCTCCGGGTTGTTCTTGCGACTCTTGCGCGGCGCGGCGAGAGGCTCGTCGAGGGCTGCGGGAAGCTCTGGATTCATAGTCATTGCGGGCTCAGGCCGTCACTGCACAGGTGGGCGATTATGGGCTGCACCGGGCAGTGAAGGAAGCCAAGGCACTGCCCTTTACCGCCACGGTTACGATTTTCCTACAACTTGGCGTGTCGCACACCGCCGCTGCGGGACTTGGCCATGGCCGCCAGGCGCACCGCGACGTTGGCCGCACCGTAACCGGCGTAACCGTTCTTGCGCTGGATGATCTCGAAGAAGAACCGCCCTTCGAACGGCTCGGTGTAGACGTGGAACAGCTCACCACCCTGGGAATCACGGTCATACAGCACGTTGAAGTAGGCCAGTTCGCTGAGAAACTCGTCGTCGAAATCGAAACGCGCCGCCAGGTCGTCGTAATAGTTGAGCGGAATGTCGAGCAACGGCACCCCGGCCTCCTTGGCTCGACTGACCTGGGCGAAGATGTCATCGCAATCGAAGGCAATGTGATGCACGCCGGAACCGCGATAACTCGACAGCGCGTGTGAAATAGCGGTGTTGCGGTTCTCGGAAATGTTCAACGGCAAGCGAATCGAACTGCAACGGCTGCGCAGGGCACGGCTTTTCACCAGGCCATAAGGGTCGGGCAGCACCACTTCATCGTCAGCCTCGAAATCCAGCAGGCTCTTGTAGAACAGCACCCAACTGTCGAGGCTGTCGGCCGGCAACGCCATCGCCATGTGGTCGATGCGCTTGAGCCCGGCGCCAATGGCGGCAGCGGGTTGCAAGTTGAAATCGGTGCCATAGACATCGGCGTCCCGGTCCACCAGGTAGATCAGGCTGCTGTCCGGCGCGCGCACCGCCGCCAGCTCCAGTTCGTTGGGCCCGACCAGGCCGCGATAAGGCTGGCCTTTAAAGGCCACGGCCCGTTTCAGGGCGCTGGCGCTGTCCTTGACCCGTACCGCCATGGCGCACAGCGACGGGCCATGGGCTTCGAAAAAGCTGTGGGCGAACGAGTACGGCTCACAATTGAGGATCAGGTTGATATCGCCCTGGCGCAACAGGCTGACGTTCTTGGAACGATGCTGGCCGGCCTTGACGAAACCCAGGCGCTCCAACCAATGGGCGAGCTTGGCCCCCAGGTTATCGTCGACAGCGAACTCCAGAAACTCGATGCCGTCGTACTCGCTGGCCGGCGCTGTCTCGAACAGAATGTCAGGCTTTTGCGCAGGCACTTGTTCGGCCAGGCGCTGACGGGTCTTTTCTTCCAGGTACAGCAACGAACGCAAGCCGTCGGCAGCGTTGGCCCGTGGCGGCGCGGCGCGAAAACCGTCGTTGAAGATCTCCAGCGACAGCGGCCCGGTGTAGCCGCTCTGGATGATCGGCGCGAGGAAACCTGGCAAGTCGAATTCGCCCTGGCCCGGGAAACAGCGGAAATGCCGGCTCCACTCCAGGACGTCCATCGCCAGGATCGGCGCATCGGCCATTTGCACAAAGAAGATCTTGTCGCCGGGAATCTCGGCGATCGCGCTCGGGTCGCCCTTGAGGGACAAGGTGTGGAAGCTGTCGAGCAGCACGCCGAGGCTCGGATGATCAGCCTGGCGCACGATGTTCCAGACCTGTTGATACGTATTGACGTGCCGGCCCCAGGCCAACGCCTCGTAGCCAATGCGCAAGCCACGCGCGCCGGCCCGCTCGGCCAGCAGGCGCAGGTCGTCGATCAGGATCTGTTCATCGCCAACGCTGTCAGCCGAGGCATTGCTGCACACCAGCACCAGGTCGGTGCCCAACTCCTGCATCAAATCGAATTTGCGCTCGGCCCGTTCCAGGTTGCGCGCCAGGCGATCGCGGCGGCAGCCTTCGAAATCGCGAAAGGGCTGGAACAGCGTGATGGCGATGCCCAGGTCGGCGCACATCTGCCGGATCTCCCGAGGGCTGCCATCGTAATAGAGAAGGTCGTTCTCGAAGATTTCCACGCCGTCGAAACCGGCGGCGGCAATGGCTTCGAGTTTTTCCGGCAGGGTACCGCTCAACGAAACGGTGGCAATGGAACGCTGCATGACTTCGGCTCCCGGGACAGGCGTCGGCTACAAAAAGATGCGCCGCTTTTTAAAAGAGTCAGGGGATTATTGAGCTGCGGGTTTCTTTGGGCAATTTAATATGTACTGCCTGGTTAGTTTTTAGGGCGATTATCGAACACAATGCCCGATCAGCGAATTGACGATTTTTTGTCCACTGCCCACCATCGGCCCCACGTTGACGCCCGACTTCGGGTTCAATGCAGACCCAGACCACACCATAAGAATTTCAAGAACGGGTGCACCTTATGATTCCCTCCCAAAGTTCCCGCCTGGCCCCCGGCCCGGTTGCCATCCACAGTGGCATCGGCGACAAGATCCGTGGCGCGATGGCCGTGGGCAAGACCCGTTGGGGCATGCTCGCCCTGGTGTTTTTCGCCACCACGCTGAATTACATCGACCGCGCCGCCCTCGGGGTCATGCAGCCGATCCTGGCCAAGGAAATGAGCTGGACGGCGATGGACTACGCCAATATCAACTTCTGGTTCCAGGTCGGCTATGCGGTCGGCTTCGTGCTGCAGGGCCGATTGATCGACCGGATCGGCGTCAAGCGCGTGTTCTTCTGCGCCGTGCTGCTCTGGAGCCTGGCGACCGGTGCCCATGGCCTGGCGACCTCGGCAGTGGGCTTCATGGTGTGCCGCTTCATTCTCGGCCTGACCGAAGCCGCCAACTACCCGGCCTGTGTTAAAACCACGCGACTGTGGTTCCCGGCGGGCGAACGGGCCGTGGCCACCGGTATTTTCAACGCCGGAACCAACGTCGGTGCGATGTTTACCCCGATGCTGCTGCCACTGATCCTGCACGTCTGGGGCTGGCAGGCCGCGTTCCTGTGCATGGCGACGCTGGGCGGGATCTGGCTGCTGTTCTGGGGCCTGAAATACTTCAACCCCGAAGACCACCCGAGCGTGAAGCAGTCGGAACTGGACTACATCCAGGCCCAGGACGAACCGGACCAGGCCCGCGTGCCCTTCTCTCGTATCCTGCGCATGCGCGGCACCTGGGCGTTCGCCCTGGCCTATTCGATGACCGCGCCAGTGTTCTGGTTCTACCTTTACTGGCTGCCGCCGTTCCTGAACCAGCAATACAACCTGGGCATCAACGTGACCCAGATGGGCATCCCGCTGATCATCATCTACCTGACCGCCGACTTCGGCAGCGTTGGCGGCGGGATCCTGTCGTCATTCCTGATTGGCCGCGGGGTCAATCCGATCAAGGCGCGACTGATGTCCATGTTGCTGTTCGCCTGCTGCATCGTCGGGGTGATCATGGCGGCCGGCTCCAGCAGCCTGTGGGTGGCGGTGTTTGCGATTTCCCTGGCCATCGGCGCGCACCAGGCCTGGACCGCCAACATCTGGAGCCTGGTGATGGACTACACGCCCAAGCACATGATGAGCACGGTGTTCGGCTTCGGCGGCATGTGCGCGGCCATCGGCGGGATGTTCATGACGCAGTTGGTGGGGCACATCCTCACGGTCACGAACAACAACTACACCGTACTGTTCACCTTGATCCCGGCGATGTACTTCATCGCGCTGACCTGGATGTACTTCATGGCACCGCGCAAGGTGCCTACGCTCGACAACTGATGGGGCTACAACGCCCCGTGGCGAGGGAGCTTGCTCCCGCTGGGTTGCGAAGCGGCCCTCGCTTTTTTGCGATTGCTGCGCAATCGAGCGGGAGCAAGCTCCCTCGCCACAACAGTCAGCGCCAACCATCAGATGTGGGTGCAGCCTGTTATCTGCGTCGCTGTTGCCACGCCGCCGCCAACCCACTCAAGCAGATCAAGGTAATCCCCACCACCGTGGTCAGCGTCGGCGTATGGCTGAAAAACAACCAGCCCAGCAACCCGGCAAAGATGATCTGGCAATACCCGAACGGCGCGAGCAGCGCCGGGGCGGCGAAACGGAAGGCCTGTGTCAGCATCAAGTGCGCAGTCATCCCGCAGGCGCCCAGCGCCAGCATCATCACGCCGTGGGTCAGGCTCGGCACCTGCCAGAAGAACGGCACCAAGGCGCTCATCACCAACGTGTTGCACAACCCGGCGAAAAAATTGCTGGTCGTGGGGCTGTCGATCTCGGCGAGTTTGCGCGTGAGCAGTTGGTAGAAGCAGAAAAACAGCGCCGAGCAGAACGGCAACAGCACCGCCGGCGTGAACAGATCGCCACCGGGATGAACAATGATCAACACCCCGATGAACCCGAAGATCACCGCAATCCACTGACCGCGCGTCACGTGCTCACCCAGCAGCGGTACCGACAATGCCGTGACCAGCACGGGGGCGAGGAAGTTGACCGCCGTCGCCTCTGCCAACGGGATGAACATCAGCGACGTGGTGAAAAACAGACTGGTGCCCAACAGGCACAACGCCCGGGCAACCTGCCACAACGGGCGCTTGGTGCGCAGCACGCGCAGCCCCGAGCGCGGCAGGAAAATACCCGCCATCAACAAGGTGTGCACCACGTAGCGGGCCCAGACCACCATGATGATCGGATAGAAACCCGAGAGATATTTGGACAGCGCATCGTGACTGGAGAACAAAAACGTTGCGACCAGGATAAGCACGATGCCCTTGAAAGCCTGATTGACGCCGGAGAGCGGAGTGCTGATGGTCATGAAGGAAACCTGCGTTGCTTGATGTTGAGGCCGTGACGCACAGTGCAGTTATTGGGCCAGCGAGGGTTCCGATAGTTCTGGATCCCAAGTGTAATGAAAATTCCGCCGCCCGGCAGGATTGGCTCAGCGATGAACCAAAATCACCGTCCGTTGCCTCACTGCTCAAGCATGACGGGCGCCTTGGACGCCGGAAAGCTAGACTCACCGCCACAGCAGTCATTTCTTCGCAGGGCATACAGAGGACTTCCCACATGTTATGGAAAAAAGGTCGCCGCAGTGACAACGTGGTGGATGCCCGTGATGACGGTGGGGGCGGCGGCGGGATGCGTTTCGGCGGTGGCAAGGGGTTGAGCCTGACGGCCATCATCCTGATCGTCGGCATCGGCTGGATCACCGGCCAGGACCCCATGCAGATCCTTGGGCAACTGGCCGGGCAGATGGACCAAGGGGCCGCACCCACCTCTTCGCAAACCCGCCAGGCGCCGCCGGCCAACGATGAGCAGGCCGAATTCGTCCGTGCCATCCTGGGCGATACCGAAGACACCTGGGGCCAGGTCTTCCAGCAGGCCGGGCGCCAGTACCAGCAACCGAAGCTGGTGCTGTTCAGCGGTCGGGTCAACTCGGCCTGCGGCCTGGCCTCCTCCGCGACCGGCCCGTTCTATTGCCCGGCGGACCGGCAGGTCTACCTCGACATGAGCTTCTTCCAGGAAATGTCTCAGCGCTTTTCGGCCGCCGGGGATTTCGCCCAGGCCTACGTCATTGCCCACGAAGTCGGGCACCACGTGCAAACGCTGCTCGGCGTGTCGGCGAAAGTCCAGGAGGCGCGCCAGCAAGGTCGGCAAATGGAAGGCGACGGCGGTTTGCTGGTGCGCCAGGAATTGCAGGCCGATTGCCTGGCAGGCGTCTGGGCCAATCATGCGCAAAAACGCCTGAACTGGCTTGAGCCGGGGGATATCGAAGAGGCCTTGAACGCCGCCAACGCCATCGGCGACGACCGCTTGCAACAGCAAGGCCAGGGTCGCGTGGTGCCGGACTCGTTTACCCATGGCACCTCGGCGCAACGGGTTCGCTGGTTCAAGACCGGTTTCGCCCAGGGCCAGGTCAGCCAGTGCGACACCTTCGCGGCGAAAAACCTGTAGATGAAGTGGGCGACGTTGATCTGGCTGGTGCTCGTTTGCGCCGTTGCCCAGGCCGAGGAACACGCCGTCAAGGCAGTCGCCCAAGGTCGCCTGTTGCTCAAGGGCGGGGTCATGGCCGTTGCCGTGAGCCCGCCGCCGGCTTCGATCCAGCGGGTGCTGATCATCGTCCACGGTCGGCTGCGCAATGCCGACACTTATCTTCACAGTGGCGAAAGGGCTGCCGCGCAGGCCGGTCAAACCGCGACGACATTGATCATCGCCCCGCAATTCCTCAACGAACAGGACGTGGCGCGCCATCAACTGCCCGCCGACCTCCTGCGCTGGCAAGGCAATGACTGGATGGGGGGAGGCCTGTCCATCGGGCCGAACCCGGTCAGCTCATTCCAGGTGCTGGATGACATCATTGCCAGGGTCAGCGACCGACAACAGTTTCCCGAAGTGAAGGAGATCGTCATCACCGGCCATTCCGGTGGCGCACAAGTAGTGCAACGCTATGCCCTGCTCGCCCACGGCACCTACCGCATCGCGCCACGGTTCGTCATTGCCAATCCATCCTCATATGCCTACCTCGACGCACAACGGCCCATGGCGTTCGCACTCGCCAGTTGCCCGTCCTTCAACCATTGGAAATACGGCCTGGAGCACCTGCCCGCCTACGCCGCCGGGCAAACGCCCGCGCAACTCGAAGATAACTACATCAAGCGCGACATCACTTATTTGCTGGGGCAACAGGACATTGATCCGGAGCATCCGGCCCTGGACAAAGGCTGCGAGGCGCAGACCCAAGGCGCGTATCGACTGCTGCGCGGGCATTTCTTTTTCGACTACCTGACGCGACGCCATCCGCAGGGGCTCAATCAACGACTGATCGAAGTGCCCGGGGTTGGGCATGATGGGGATGGGATGTTCAATTCGCCGGAGGGGTTGAGGGTGTTGTTTGGGCAGTGAGTTTTGTAGCGAATGTTAGGGCCCTATCGCGAGCAAGCTCGCTCCC
>NZ_JAOSHO010000025.1 GCF_025917275.1 Pseudomonas agronomica
CCTCGCTTCGCTCGACAGATCCTACAGGACCAGCAAGACCCGACGAGAGCTTGTCCCGCTGGGTTGCGCAGCAGCCCTCGCTCTTCTGAACCACCTCTCGCTTCATTGGTCGACTCAGTACGCCCGAAACCAGGTGACCTGACGATGCACGATGAGCACAACACAAACCCATGCGGCCTGTCACACGGCGCCTGGCTGAACGAACCCAAGCTCCACAGCGCGCCCACCACGCAAACCCTGGATCTTGAAACCGACGATGCCACCGATTTCTGGCGCGAAACCCACTACGGCTTCACCCACGACAGCGGCCACTTCCTCGGCGTTGAAACCCCGTCCAGCTTCACCTGCCAATTGCGCATCCGCGGCGCCTTCGAAGCCCTGTACGACCAGGCCGGCCTCATGATCCGCGTCAATGAGCGCCAGTGGGTCAAGGCCGGCATCGAACTGAGCGACGGCCAGGCCATGCTCGGCAGCGTGCTCACCGATGGACAATCCGACTGGGCGACCAGTCCCTACACCGCAGACCCCGGCGACTTCTGGATGCGCGCCACCGTGGCCGAAGGCGTGCTGCGCTTGCAGGTGTCCAGCGATGGGCGTCGATGGCCGCTGGTGCGGTTGTGTCCCTTTCCCGTCGCACCTCATTACCAAGTGGGCCCGATGGCCTGTAGCCCCAAGCGAGGCGGATTGAAGGTGGCGTTTTCCGACTGGACACTTGGCCCCGCGCTGGGCAAGGACTTGCATGATCTGACCTGAGCGCCGCCCTTCTGCAGGGCTCTGTATCCGCGACACACAGCAATACAAACACACCGCGGCATGACACATCCCAGATACACGGCAAGCGCCAAATGGCCCCGTCCGAACAGGCAGTCCCGCCTTGCTTCGACCCGATGTGCCGAGCACCGGGCAAGCAAGGTGACGCCTCCACGGCATACGCCCCGCGCAACGTTTGCCAGGGGCCACACAGCTCTTATCTGGAGAAAACTCATGACCCGTACAAAAAACTCGAACTCCGCTCGCCTCGCCCTCGCCGCCCTGGCTTTGTCCGGCGGCTTGAGCCTGGCCCAGTCCGCTTTCGCCGTGGAAGCACTGCCCCAGGGGTATCAATTGGCTTCGGCGGAAAAGACCTCTGAAGGCAAATGCGGTGAAGGTAAATGCGGTGCCGCCGAATCGGGCAAGAAAGTCACTGCTGCCGAAGGCAAGTGCGGCGAAGGCAAATGTGGCGACGCTTCTTTTGCCCGTACCGACACCGACGATGACGATCGCGTCTCGCTGAAGGAATTCCTCAGCGTCGCACCAACCCAGCAAGCCGAATTCGAAAAGATGGACAGCAACCACGACGGCTACCTGTCCGAGGCGGAAACCTACAAATACCGCACCGGCCAGTACACGGCCAACGGCAAGAAAGTGCCAACCGAGCTGTTCACCCGCATGAGCCAAGCCAAGGAATAACCGCCTTCGCTCCGACCCTCCCGGACATTCACGCCGGGAGGGTTTGGTCATCCCTGGAGAACCGCGATGAGTACCTTCACTTCCCCCAGCGGCGCCGGGCTCGGCCTGCGCCGCGCCCTGCTTGGCGACCTGCTGGAGATGGCCCCGGGCGCCGTGGATTTCCTCGAGTGCGCCCCGGACAACTGGATCGGCGTCGGCGGTATCTACGCCGAACAACTGGACCGACTGGCCGCACGGCACCCCATCACCTGCCATGGGTTGTCGCTGTCCCTCGGCGGCCCCCAATCCCTCGACCTCGACCTGCTGCGGGGCACACGTCGATTACTCGATCGCTACGCCGTGGCGATCTACAGCGAACACCTGAGCTACTGCTCCGACAGCGGTCACCTCTACGACCTCTTGCCGATCCCCTTCACCGAAGAAGCCGTCCACCACGTCGCCGCCCGCATACGCCAGGCCCAGAACGAGCTGGGCCAACGCATCGCCGTGGAAAACATCTCCTACTACGCCGCGCCCTTCCAGGCCATGAGCGAAATCGACTTTATCAACGCGGTGCTCGTGGAAGCCGACTGCGACCTGCTGCTGGACGTCAACAACCTCTACGTCAATGCCATCAATCACCGTTACGACGCCGAGAAGTTCCTGGCAGCCCTCCCCGCGCAACGCGTCACCTACCTGCACGTTGCCGGCCATTACGACGAGGCCGACGACCTGAAAATCGACACACATGGCGCCGCCGTCAAGCCAGACGTGTGGACGCTGCTGCACCAGACCTACCAACGATTCGGACCCGTACCGACGCTGCTGGAGCGCGACTTCAACTTCCCGCCCTTGTCGGAACTGCTCGCCGAAGTCGAGCAAATCAAACAGCTCCAGCAACTCGCCTGCCCGGTAATCCCGGAGGCCCGCCATGCCTGATCAACTGCTGGAACAACTCAACTGCATGGCCAGCTACGTACGCAATCCCCACCAACCGCCACCCCCCGGGCTCGAAGCCCGCCGCCTGGCCGTCTACCGCCAACTGTTCATCGGCAGTATCGAAGCACTGCTGGCCGCCAGCTTCCCGGTCATCCAGCAAACCCTGCCGCCCGCCGACTGGCGATGGCTGGTCCACGACTTCTACGCCAACTACCGCTGCCAGACGCCGCTGTTCACAAAACTGGCCGGAGAGTTCGTCACCTACCTGGAACAACACACCGACCTGGACGACCTCCCGCCCTGGCTGCCCGAACTCGCCCAACATGAATGGAGCGAAAGCGCCCTGCTACTGAGCGACGCGGTGGAACCGTCGCACAACCCCTTCGGCGATCTGATCGAGGGCGAGCCCGTGGTGTCGAACCTTGTGCAAGCACATGCCTATGAATGGCCGGTCTGCGACATTGGGCCGGATTATCAGCCGGGTGAAAAACCTTCGGCTCCGACCTTGGTCCTGCTACAGCGCCGCGCCGGGCAAGTGACATTTTCGCGCCTTGCGCCGCTGGCTTATGGGTTGTTGGTATCGCTGATGGAGCATCGGCGCAGTGGGCGGGAGCATCTGGTTGCGTTGGCTGAGATGGCTGGGGTGACGGTGCGGGAAATCATGCCAATGGGGATGGCGGCGCTTGAGGGGTTCAAGGCGCAGGGGATTGTGTTGGGGGTTCGTTGGGGGTGACCGGTAGTCCGTCGTTCTGGCACTGTTGAAACAGCCGTCTTGCCCGACAGGCTCGGCGGCGGATAATCCTGCCCAAGCAAGGCGTCAATGCGCGGCCGGCAAAAACGCCAGCAATGCATCGGTGACTGCAGCGGGTTGCTCTTCCGCCACCCAGTGCCCCGCACCTTCTATGTTGACCGCACGCACATTCACAGCGACGTGCCGCAAGTGATCGCCGATGATCGCCCCCATGCCGCCCTCTCCCCCGATGCCCAGTACCGGCATGGGCAGCTTGTGCCGGGCAAATGCCTGGTTGGCCTGAATATCCTGGGGGAATGCACGGTAGTACTCGAAGCCGGCCCGCAGGGCACCGGGCATGGCATAGGCACGACCGTAGATCTCGTCGGTCTGGTTATCGAACGCCCGGGAGTTGATGGCCTCGGCATTGTGGAACCACTTGAAATATTCCAGCTCACGGCCGCTGATCAGCGCTTCAGGCAAGTCCTGGACGCTATGGAAGTGAAAATGCCAGGCACGGGGTGACTGGGTGACTTCGTTCCAGGGTTCGATACCCGGCAGCGGTACGTCCATGATCGTCAGGGTGCTGAGTTGTTCGGGGTGTTGTGCGGCATAGGCGTACGCCACCATGCCCCCCATGTCATGCCCGACCAGATTGATTCTCGGCCCCAGGCCCAGATGCGCAACCAGCCCGTGAATGTCCTGGGCAATCGTGGCTTTGTCATAACCGCCGGCGGGCTTGGCGGTATCGCCAAGACCCCGCAGGTCTGGCGCCAGAACCGTGTAGCCGCGCGCGACCAGTTGCGGCATCACGTACCGCCACATGTAGGACGTCGATCCCCAACCGTGCAGCAGCACCACCGTCTGGGACCCGCCTTTGGCCAGCAAATAGTGATAACACACACCGTTGATATCGGTCTTACCGTCGATGATGCGGCGACTGGTCTCGGCCAGTTGTTCGACTGAAACGGCAGGCTGCGAAGGGTCCGCCGTGCCAGCCATCAAAGGGCTGGTGGCCATCACCGCAACCAATGCAGCACCCAGTAGCGAAAGGCGCATAGAGACTTCAGACATGAACAATGGGAAAGACCATGCACCATGATCGGTAAAGCCGGACCGAATGCTAATTGCACCTGGGTAGTTAAAAAACATACCAAGGTCTGGTTGCTTGGCCCCTAGGTCCTCTCGATATCTCTGCTGATGCGGTCTCGATCTACGTTCTGGAGAAGCTGAAAGACTTCATCGCCGCAGCGGGCGGGAGCATCTGGTCGCGTGGGCTGAGGTGGCAGGGGTGACGTTACAAGAGATCATGCCAGTGGGCGTGGCGGCGCTGGAGTGGTTCAAGGCGCAGGGGATTGTGTGGGGGGCGTTGGGGTGAGCGATGACGATTCCTACGCAATTCTCGGAATCGGATACCTGTTCGGGGTTCGGGCTGAAAACTATAGTCGTTGCGTCGCCTTGAAGGGCGGTCAGGTTTGGCGACCTAAGTATCGGATCAGTCCATTAATCTGATCGGAGCAATCCCATGGAAAGATACATCCCCATCACCGGCATCGACTGCTCACCGGCTTCGCTGTTGATTGATAGTCAGGCACCGCTTGACGTTCTGCTAGCCAGATTGGCAAACAGAAGCTCCATGACCAACGAGCCCCCTCGAAATGCGCCCAGCCACACACCGAATAGAAGTAGCCATTTGGCTACAAGTGGGATTATGATCGGCGAGAGAATATTTGACATCCAGCAGACGCCAGATTTTGAGGATTGGCTTGACGATCTAAACGATGCTCAAGGGAAAGCGGCTATCCTGGCCCGTCTGGATCGCGCCGGAAACGGCAATTTTGGCGATAGCGAGCCGGTTGGTGACGGGGTCAGCGAAATGCGTGTTTTTATTGGACCGGGGTACAGAATTTATTTTGTGCGCTCAGGTGTCACCGAGTATTTGATGCTCAGCGGAAGCGATAAAACAGATCAAAAAAGAGGTATTAAGAGAGCCAAACAGATCCTTGATACCCTGAGAGGTAGATGAAATGAGCAATAAATTTAATCCTGAGGATATGCCGATCCTTAGCCTCAATACTACCGGTACGACTCGTTATGAGGCTTCGCGTTTTCTCGACAACCCAGAAGCTATAGCAGCTTATTTAGCAGAAAGCATGAAGGCCGATGATACGGAGAGTCTTATTCATGCTTTAGCCGAAGTGGCAAAAGCCAAAGGTATCAATAAGGTTGCCAAGGACGCTGGGGTAAATCGTGAGAGCCTTTATAAAGTACTGAAATCCGGCGCAAAAACGCGATATGAAACTATCAGGAAGCTGATGATGGCGATCGGCGTAGAACTCACTGTACGGCCAATCACCACACCAGAGGCGGCTTCCAAGGCCGCAATTCCACAAGCAGGCACGCCAAAGATTGCGGCGAAACCTCCTACAAAATCTGGCAAAAAACCAGGTGTGGCAGCGGCTAAACCATCCGCGAGAAAATCAGCTGGCTCCCAAGCATGTACAACTGGTTAGCCGCTAGAACCACCCGAGGTTCCTCAGGAAACTCGCGTTGCCGGCGAAGCGATAGCCGCCACTGCAGGGCCCTCTTCCAGTCTCTTTTGAAGCATCTTTTTGTCCAACTGCCCACACCACCTGGCGACCACGATTGTCGCCACGCCATTACCGATCAGATTGGTCAGCGCCCGCGCTTCGGACATGAAACGGTCTATTCCCAGAATCAAGGCCAGCGCCGCAACCGGCACATGCCCTACTGACGACAGCGTGGCCGCCAGGACGATGAAGCCGCTGCCCGTTACACCCGCCGCGCCCTTCGATGTGATCAGCAAGACCAGCAACAACGTAATCTGGTGCGTAATGTCCATGGGCGTATCGGTGGCTTGGGCAAGGAATATCGCCGCCATGGTGAGGTAGATGGAAGTGCCATCGAGGTTGAAGGAGTAACCGGTCGGGATGACCAGGCCCACGACGGACTTATGCGCACCGAGCTTCTGCATCTTGACGATCATGAGTGGCAACGCGGTCTCGGACGACGAAGTACCCAGGACGATCAGAAGCTCCTCGCGGATGTACTTGATGAACTTGAAGATGCTGAACCCGTGCAGGCGCGCAATCGTGCCCAGTATTCCCAGTACGAAGACCACGCAGGTGAAGTAAAAACACAGCATCAGATAGCCCAACTGGACTAGAGAACCCACACCGTACTTACCGATAGTGAAGGCCATCGCACCCAGCGCACCGATGGGTGCGACTTTCATCACCACGCCCATGATGCTGAACAGCACCTGGGAGATACTCTCGATGAACTCGAACACCCGACGGCCATAATCACCGATACGATGCAGCGCATAGCCAAACAATACAGAGAAGAGCAGCACCTGCAGGATCTCACCCTCGGCAAACGCGCCAACAATCGTGTTGGGGATAATGTGCAGGAGGAATTGGATGGTGCTCTGTTCTTTTCCAGCGGCAGCATACGCAGCAATCCCCGACGCATCGAGCGTGGACGGATCGATATGCATACCAGCGCCCGGCTGCACGACGTTGACCACAGCCAGCCCGATCAACAAGGCAATTGTCGAAACAATCTCGAAGTAGAGAAGCGCATAACCACCGGTTTTTCCGACCGCCTTCATGTTTTGCATGCCGGCGATCCCGGTGACCACCGTACAAAAAATGATGGGGGCAATGACCATTTTGATCAGCTTGATAAAACCATCGCCGAGCGGTTTTAACGTGGTACCGGTTTCCGGATAGAAGTGGCCAATCAGGATGCCGATGGTGATCGCGAACAGGACCTGAAGATACAGAATCTTGTAGAACGGTTTGCGGATTTGGGTTTCAGCAGACATGGCGGAACCTCGTTTGGGAGGCGTGCGAGGTCCTCGGACCACAGCACCCGTTACATACACCTTCCTTTGATGGAAGAATTTGTTTTGAAGTGAGAGACAGGAATATTTGAAGCTACGGGCCGCTAGTTCGCGGCATGTTTAGAGTGCTGTCCAGCAGAGGCGCCATTGTAGGCACCGCCTCTACCGGGACTGATTTAAAGAATGACGGTAATAAGCAACACCCCGTTTATTTACCGCTCAGGTTTTTAATATCCTCAACCAGGCTATCGAGTGTCGGACGCATGATTAATGGATCAGGCGCACCTGCGGGCGCATCGAGCCCTATCCTGTTATGCCAGAAAGTTGGCAAGCCGACTTTCTGCGTGCCAAACAGATCGTAAGCTGAGCCCGCTACGAATATGGCGTGAGCGGGCTCAACGCCCGCTATTTGCAGGGCAAGCCTGTAGGGTTGCGCATCGGGCTTGTAGAAGCCGGCCTGTTCAGAAGTGACAATGACGTCAAATGGCACGCCGAGAAGATCCGCTGCGATACGCCCCAACCGCTCCGAACAGTTGGTCACCACTCCGAGTTTGTAGTGCGGCGCCAACTCGGTGAGCACGCGTTTGGCCTCAGGCCAAGGTTGCAACTGCATCCAGCGCGCCTCCAGATTTTGCGCGGCTTCCTTGCCCAGTCCCACACTGATCGCAGCCTCCTCGACCAATGTTTCATAAGGCCGGTAAGCACCGCAGCCGTAGGTTGCCTTCAAATAAGCCATACGCCAGGTGCGCCCCATTTCATCGGAGCCTGCCACGGAGTTCCATAGCGTCCATGAGTCCAGCAGAGCGGTGAGCAAATCGAACAGGACGAGTTTCACAGGAGTTTGCTGAAGATTGTTTTCAATCGAATTCATGACGAGTGCCCTTCTTGAAAGTATTTAAATTTCAGCCACTGCTGATATTTCCACCAAGGCTCCGTGATGGAGTGGCCCACACGGAATGATCACTCTTGTGGGGCGGTGCGGCCCCATGAGTGTTGAATAGGCGAGATTCACGGTCGGCCAGTCAGCCACATCAACGATGTATATTTGCACGCTGACCAAGTGACTAAGCGAAGCACCCGCTGCCTGAAGCACCGCTTCGACATTTGCCATTGCCTGAATAGCCTGGGCTTCTATTCCATCGGGGAATTCTTGTGCATCAGGTGGAAACGGCAACTGGCCGGAAATAAATAGAAGTTTTCCTGTCATGACACCGTGTGAGTAATGCCCACCGGGTGCGGGCAGTTTCTCTGCTGTGATCAACTTCATTTGCCCCTCCTGATTGACCAACGTTGTGTGTTCTGCTGAATGAATTACCAGCCCGCGATGCGTGGCCAGTAACCCACACCGCGCCCCTCGCTGAGTACGTGATAACCCGCGTGCTGCGCCGAGGTGGCACAGGCGTGATTCGGCAGGATCCGCAGCAGCGTGCCCAAGGGCAGCAAGTTTGAGGGTTCAAGCTTGCCGGCCCGCGATGAAATGATTCCGTGCTCCTGATTGGTGGCGCTGACAATCAGGTCGCCAATGGGCTGGCCGGCGGCGTCACACACGATGCCGTAACCCTGATCGACCGCTTGTTTAGCGGTACCACGATCACGAGAAAGTGCCATCCATCCCGCGTCCGTGATGATCCAGCCTTTTTCGATTTGATGACCAATGACAGTGGTCAGAACCGAGACGGCAATATCTTGCACCTGACAAACGCCCAAGCCCGCCATGACCAGATCGAAGAAGGCGAACACACCCGCACGTACTTCCGTCACCCCTGATAAGTTCTCAGTAAACAGTGCCGTGGGTGTCGAGCCGACGCTGATGATCGACAGGTGGAAACCTGCACTCGTCAGCAGTTGGCTGGCCTCGATAATCGCCGCGCGTTCCTGCCGGGCGCTGGCTTCAATTTCCGCAATCGACTGGCTGTCGTAGGACTTGCCGGCGTGTGTCATCAGGCCGCTGACCCTGACGCCTTTGGCGGTCAGCAACTGCGCAATGTCCACCAACAGCGGTGATTGCGGGTCGAGACCGGAACGGTGACCGTCGCAATCGATTTCCAACAGAACATCAAAGACATGACCCGACGTTTCGGCGAACTCGGCCAGTAACCTGGCGGTGTCCAGATTGTCGAGTACCACCTTGAGCTGAGCGCCTTTGCCGATCAATGCAGCGGCATGAGCGAACTTGTTAGGCGCAATGCCAACGCCGTACAAGATGTCGGTAAACCCGGCCTCGAAAAAGAAATCTGCCTCCCGCAACGTTGAAACAGTGATAGGGCCGCGCCCGCCTGCGAACAATCGCTCGGTGACCTCCAACGATTTGTTGGTCTTCACATGTGGCCGCAATATCACGTTGAATGCGGCCAGCTTATTGCGCATCCGTTGGATGTTGGCATCGAGTCGATCGCGGTCCAGCAATAAGGCGGGGGTTTCGATATGGGTGAATGCTGACATGTGTGGTCTCCTGGAATGGCGCTATTCTAAGCCTCCAGTTTCAGATTAAAATTTAATAATACTAATTCTAATATTCAGTGATTCTTAATGAACGAGACGTTTGATATCCGTTTTCTCTTGGTCATCCGGGAAAGCGAGAGTTTGTTGGCTGCGTCACGCAAGCTGGGCCTGACGCCTTCGGCGGTGACCCAACGACTTCAGCAAATGGAGAAAAAACTGTCGATTCGATTGCTGGATCGGTCAGCCCGGCAACTGCGCTTTACCGATGAAAGCGAGTTCCTATGCCTGCGTGGGGCTGAGCTGGTCGAGCAGTTCGATTCCCTGTTGGCTGATTTGCAAGAGCGGCGCAGCGGCTTCGTCGGCAAGTTGAAAATCAACGCACCGTTCGGGTTTGGGCGATTACATGTGGCACCCGTGGTGGCAGCTTTCCAGCGCCTGCATCCAGACGTAGAGATTCAATTGAGCCTGTCCGAACAGCCTATGGTCGAAGCGACTGACCGGTTTGACGTCGTTATCCATATTGGGGAACTGCGCACCTCCAACCTGGTGGGCCATTCCATTGCACCCAACCGTCGCTACGTATGTGCCTCACCCGACTTCATTGAACAGCACGGTCTGCCGGAACACCCCGACCAGTTGGCTACCCTGCCGTGCATTGCATTGCGAGAGAACAACGAAGACGTCACGCTCTGGCATTTCACCCGTGCGGGTAAAACACACAATGTGCGAATCCGCCCGGCGTTGAGCTGTAACGATGGAAGTGTTATTCGGCAATGGGCTTGCGAAGGGAACGGCATCATTCTGCGTTCTGAATGGGATGTTGCCGACGCTCTGGCGGAGGGAACGTTGGTACGACTACTGCCTGGTTGGAAACTGCCAGAAGCCAATATTGTTGCGCTGACGCATCAACGCGAAGGGCTGCCCGCGAGAACGGTCAAGTTTTTGCGCTTCCTCCAGGATCAATTCCGGCCGCAACCGCTCTGGCGGCAATAGATTTGTTCTAATCGAAAACGGCCCTTTGAAGAATCTTGTTTAACCAATGCTGACCGGCCGCTTGGGTCGATAGCTGCCACTTGCATCGCTAAGAGCAAGTACCCGATGCATAGGGACGATGAATGAAACCAATCAAGATTCACCAAATTACGCACCTGCCGGAGGAAGTTCTCACCTTGGAGAAAGAGGCAGTTGCAGAAGGTTTCAGGTTTCTTACACGCCTGATTTCGGAGTGGCACTCTGGAACAAATCGCTTCAATGCGCCCGGTGAATGTCTCATGGCAGCGTATTCGAACCAGCAACTGATAGGCATCGGAGGACTATCAGTTGCCCCCTATTGTAAGTCCGATACCGCAAGGCTACGGCGTGTGTACGTGACACCTACAGCAAGGAATCAACGCGTCGGTCAGGCGCTGGTAAAAGCGCTGGTTGCACAGGCCTCCCTTCATTTTCACAAGGTTCGTCTTTCCACCGATACTTCTGGAGGCGACGCGTTTTACCTGTACTGCGGCTTCATGCGAATAGAAGATGTCCATGCCACTCATATCATGGAGCTGGTCAACGCCTGAACAGGCAGCTTTCGGCCCGATTGCGGCCTGTCACGAAACAGCTAGAACTGACCCGAAGGTCATGAGACTGGCGCCCGAAGACGTGGATTCGATCAGCTCTGTCAGATAAACGCACCGACCTGATGCGCTCAAACGTCGATGCCCCCACGTATCCATCCAGAGTGAAATAACCAGCCAGCGCCCCCAACCGTCCATCGCCTCCCCCCGCTCTTCCCTACCATCACTTTGAACTACTCGCCCCCTCCTCCAACCGAAAATGTCAGGAGGTCCGCAACGAGCCTGATCGTAGCGACCGTACCGTCCCCACCTAGGAGGTATACCCAAGTGAAAGCGCTACGCTGGCATGGAAAGAAAGACATCCGCTGTGATGACCATCTCCCCGACCCCACGATAGAAGATCCGCGAGACGCGATTATCAAGGTCACTTCGTGCGCCATTTGCGGCTCGGACCTGCACCTCTATGACGGCTTCATGCCCGGCATGAAGCATGGCGACATCATGGGCCATGAGTTCATGGGGGAAGTGGTGGAAGTGGGCTCGGCCAACAAGAAGCTGAAGATCGGCGATCGCGTCGTGGTCCCGTTTACGATTTGTTGTGGTGAATGCGATCAATGCCGGCGGGGTAACTTTTCTGTTTGCGAGCGCAGCAACCGCAACAAGGACCTGGCCGACAAGGCCTTCGGTCACACCACGGCGGGTTTGTTTGGTTATACCCATCTCACTGGTGGCTACCCCGGCGGGCAAGCCGAATACGTGCGCGTGCCTTATGCGGACTTCACACCGGTGGTGATTCCCGAGGGGCTTACCGATGAGCAAGTGTTGTTTCTCGGGGACATCTTCCCCACCGGCTGGCAGGCGGCCGTGCAATGCGATATCCAGCCCACCGACACCGTGGCCATCTGGGGCGCCGGCCCGGTCGGCCAGTTCACCGTGCGCAGCGCGGTGATCCTCGGGGCCAGGCAAGTGGTGTGCATCGACAACGTGCCCGAGCGCCTGGCGATGGCGAAGGCCGGCGGCGCCATCACGATCAACTTCGATGAAGAAAGCGTGCTGGACCGCCTGGCCGAGTTGACGGCTGGCAAGGGGCCGGAGAAGTGCATCGATGCGGTGGGCATGGAGTCCCATGCGACCCGTTCGTTCGACTCCATCTACGATCGGGTCAAGCAAGCGGTGATGCTGGAATCCGACCGCCCCCACGTGCTGCGGGAAATGATGTACGTCTGCCGCCCCGCCGGGACGCTGTCCATTCCCGGGGTGTATGGCGGCTTGATCGACAAGATCCCGTTCGGCGCCGCCATGAACAAGGGCCTGACTTTCAAGATGGGGCAGACCCACGTCAATCGCTGGACCGACGACCTGCTCCGGCGCATCCAGGAAGGACAGATCGACCCGAGCTTCGTCATCACCCATACCGTGAGCCTTGAAGACGGACCGGACATGTACAACACCTTCCGGGACAAGAAAGACGGCTGCGTGAAAGTGGTGCTCAAGCCCTGATCCCTGGGTCATGCCGCTCCCCGGATCGCGGGTTCGCCCGTGAACTCGGGGCGGCCGGCAAGCCGTTTCAAGCGACCAGCGAGGTTTCGATTCCCAGCGAACGGCGACGGCTCACTTTCCCCCGGTAACATCCAGGAAGGTCCCGGTCACGAACGACGCCTCCGCGCTCGCCAGCCACAGAATCGCCCGCGCCACCTCCTCCGGCTGGCCGCCCCGGCCCATGGGAATCGAGTCCTTGACCCGATCGACCCGCCCCGGCTCGCCGCCGCTGGCGTGCATGTCGGTGTAGATGTGCCCGGGGCGAATGCAGTTGACGCGGATGCCTTCCCGAGCCACCTCTTTGGCGAACCCGATGGTGAACGTCTCCAGGGCGCCTTTTGACGCGGCGTAGTCGACGTATTCGTGGGGACTGCCAAGGCGCGCCGAGGCCGAAGAGATGTTGATCACCACGCCGCCCGGGCCGTTGTGCCGGTAGGCCATGCGCTTCACCGCTTGCTGGGCGCAGAGGATCGGACCGATGGAGTTGACCGCGAAGATGCGCTGCATGCGTTCGAAGCCGAGGTCCTCCAGGCGTGACTGGGTAGACAGCACCCCGGCATTGTTGACCAGCACGTCGATCCGCCCGAACGCCCGGTCGATGGCCTTGAACAATTCATCGACCTGCCCGGGGTCCGCGCTGTCGGCCCGCACGGCCAGTGCCCCACGCCCCTGCGCCTGCACATCCGCCACCACGGCCAGCGCCGCAGGCTCATTGGCGACGTAGCTGATCGCGACGTCGTAACCTTTTGCGGCGGCGAGCCGGGCGGTGGCGGCGCCCACCCCGCGACTTCCACCGGTTATCAGGATCAGCGGTGCCGACGAGACGTTATCCATGAAATACCTCCTAGCCAATGATGAAGGTGCCGCTGGCGATCACTGCGCACGCCAGGATCCGGCGGGCGGTGAGTGTCTCGCCAAGGAATGCGTAGCCAATCAGCAATGCGAACAGCACGCTGGTTTCCCGCAGTGCCGATACCGCGCCCAGTGGCGCTTCGCTCATGGCGTAAATGACGATTCCATAGGCCAGCAGCGAGACCAGTCCGCCGACCAGCGCGGACAATGTTCCGGGGCGCAGCGAAAACAAGCTGCGGGCGTCGCGCAGGCCGATGTACACCGCCGGCATCAGCACGCCCCACAAGGCACACATCCACACCGTGTAGGAAAGCGGAGCGCCGGAGAGCCGCGCGCCGATGCCGTCGACGACACTGTAGGCTGCAATGAAACAGCCAGTTCCCAGCGCGTAGGGCAAGCTGGGGACCGACAGGCTGCGGCCCCTGAACGCCAGCGAGATGATCCCGCCTGACACCAGCGCAATCCCCAGCATCTCACCGGGAGTGATGGTCTCGCCGGCAAAAATGGCGGCTCCCAGGGTGATCAGCGCCGGAGACGACCCTCGGGAAATCGGATAGATCTGCCCCAGGTCACCGACCCGGTAGCTGCGCACCAAGAACAGGTTATAGCCGACATGCAGCAACGCCGAAAGCAGCGCATAGCCCCAACTCTCAACGGCTGGCGGCACCATGAACGCTGCGGCGACGACACAGGTGACGGCGATGGCAATGCACATCACCGTCATCGACCATAGCCGATCGGCACCGCCACGCAGCAATGCGTTCCAACTGGCATGCAGGAGCGCGGCGAAAAGAACCAGGAAGACGATATGGGTAGGCATGGTCGCCATTCTAGGCAGCCCATCGCCGGGACTACAGCGAAGTCTTCTCATTGCAGCATGAGCAGACCTTCATGGTTTCACCCATAGATTTGTTGGACTTTCAGCGCTTCGCTGGTCAGCCATTGGCGAAAGCTGACGATGTGCGGCTGCGATTCGATGCCCTTGGGGCACACGAAATAGTAAGCAAGCGGCGATGGGAACGGCACATCGAACAACCGCACCAGACGGCCATCGCTGATTTCGTTTTCAACGTGCCCGCTGCGCACCAACGCGACGCCTTGGCCGAGCAGCGCGGCTTCGACCGTCATGTTGGTGTCGCCAAACCGCACGCTTTCCTTGAGTGGCAAGAACGCCAGTCCGACCTGTTGAAACCAGGCCTCCCATTTCGGCACCAGCTCGGCGCCATCCCGGGTCAGCAGCGGGAAATGCAACAAATCGGCAGGGCCGTGCGGCGTGCCGAAACGCTGCAGCAGATCGGGACTGGCCACCGGAAACACCTGCTCGCCAAACAGGAATTCCGAATAAAGACCGGGGTAAATGCCTTTGCCGAGCCGGATCGCGACATCGGCCTGGCCGCTGGAGAAGTGGATGACCTTGTCCGTGGTGTCCAGCGAGACCAGCAGCTCGGGATGCTGGCGAGAGAGCATTGGCAAGCGTGGCAGCAGCCACTTCAGCGCGAAGGAATACGTGGTGCTGACGCTGAGTCGGACCCGGCCTTTCTGCTCGCGCAAATCGCTCAAGGTCGCCTCCAGGCTCATGATGAACTCCCGCACGATGGGCGCCAGCGCAGCCCCCGCCGCCGTCAGGCTCAATGACTTGCCACGCTCGAACAACTGCAACCCCCAAAGCGCCTCGAGATGTTTGAGCTGGTGACTGACCGCGCTTTGGGTGACGTGCAACTCATCGGCAGCCGCCGTGAACGTCGGGTGCCGGGTGGCGACTTCAAAGGCTCGCAATGTGGCGGTGGGCGGCAGATCTCTCATGGATACGGTTCCGGGCAGTTGTGTGAGAAACACGAAGCATGAACGTCTGCTCATGATAGAGGATTCGCAGCGTGCACCGCTCTACATCGGCAAGCTCAGCCAACGTAGGCTTTATCGTTCAGAAAAATCCTGAGACACTTAAACGCTAATCGTTCTCACAATCATTAGCATCTCAGGACCGACTCATGTCGACTTGCACCACCACCCCGCGTTATTTCACCCCTACCCGCGATCTACTGGCCATGGCGATCTGCATGGCCTCCCTGGCTCCCGCCTACGCCGATGACAACAGCGCCGCCGCCCAGAACACCCCACCGGCCACGCTGGAGCTGGGCGCGACCGAAGTCACGAGCAACCAACTATGGAGCACTACGGAAGGCACCGAATCCTACACAACCGGTTCGATGTCGACGGCAACCAAGCTCCCGCTAACCATGCGTGAGACCCCGCAAGCCGTTACGGTCATCACGCGTCAGCGCATGGACGACCAGGCGATGACCAGCATCAACGACGTGGTCAAGGCGACGCCCGGATTGTTCCTGGATTTTTCCAGCGGGCCCGGCCGGCAGACCTACAAGGCGCGCGGGTTCGAAATCGATAACCTGATGTATGACGGCATCCCGACCGGCTACAACGGTGTTTCGGTCGGCGCCCAGCCCAACCTGGCGATGTTTGATCGGGTCGAGATCGTGCGCGGTGCCACAGGCCTGGTGACCGGCGCAGGCAACCCGTCAGCCGCGATCAACATGGTCCGCAAGCGCCCACTGGCCGAACAGAAACTCACCCTGACCGGTACCGCCGGCAGCTGGGACGATTACGGTGGAGAGGTGGATGCGTCCAGCCCGCTCAACGACAGTGGCACCCTGCGTGGCCGGGTCGTGACCTCTTACCGCGACGCCAACAGTTTCATCGATGATGTCGAGGAAAATCACGGCCTGTTCTATGCGGTCACCGAAGCAGACCTGAGCGAAGACACCACCTTGACCCTGGGTTTCTCCCATCAGAAGGACAAGACCAATTACTTCTGGGGTTCGTCGATGATCGGCCAGGACGGTCATCACCTGGACCTGCCGCGCTCTTACAATCCGGGCACGGATTGGGAGAACAAGGATCAGGAGATCAACACGGTATTCGCCGAAGTCCGTCATCGCCTGGCCAATGACTGGAACCTTCAGGTCAACGCCAACTATTCCGAGCAGGATGCGTTGTTTTCCGGTTCTTACCAATCGCGCTGGGTCAACAACACGCTGGCCCGCACGGTTTACCAGGCCGCTCATGACGAAAACCAGGCCGGCGTTGACGCCTTTGCCAGCGGCCCTTTCGAGGTATTCGGACGCACCCATGAACTGGTTGTGGGCGCGAGCAAGCGCATCTACGACGACACCACCCACAGCTACGACCCTTACGACACCAACTGGCCGATCAACGCCGGGAAACCGAACTTCGTCCATACGAACAACCAGCGCGAGGTGACCACCCAGGACGGCGTCTACCTCACCACACGCCTGAGCCTGGCCGACCCGCTGAAGTTGATCCTCGGCGGACGCCTGGACTGGTACGACTACGACAATCGTGATGGCGAGGGCGACTACAAGGTCACTCGAAACGTCACCCGTTACGCCGGATTGATCTACGACCTGGACGACCATCATTCGGTCTACGTCAGCTACAGCGACATCTTCACGCCGCAGAGCGCAAAGGATAGGTCCGGGTCCCCGGTCAAGCCGATCGTAGGTAAAAACTATGAAGTCGGAATCAAGGGCGAATACTTTGATGGCACGCTGAATGCGAGCCTGGCCCTGTTCCGCGTCGACCAGGAAAATCGCGCCGTGGCGGTGGTCGTGCCCGACTGTCCGCAGGCAACCTGCAACGAGGCCTCAGGCGAGATTCGCAGCCAGGGGATCGACTTCGAAGTGCAAGGCGCGTTGACCGAAAACTGGCAAGTAGGCGGTGGCTACACCTACGCCCGAACACACACCATCAAGGACGCCGCCAATCCACAGAACGTAAACAAGCAGTTCGACACTGACACGCCGGAACATCTTTTCAAGCTGACCACCAACTATCGCTTCCAAGGCTCGCTGGAAAAACTGCGCGTTGGCGGCAACGTCTCCTGGCAGAGCCGGATGTACAACGACATTGCCCTGGCCGACGGCAGTCAATATCGCCTCGAACAGGGCAGCTATGCCGTCACGGACCTGATGGCCGGGTACAGGGTCAACCAGAACCTGGACCTGCAGGTCAATGCCAACAACATCTTTGACCGCCGCTACTACTCGACTATCGCCAACTCTGCGAGTTATGGGGGGGATGCGTATGGCAATCCGCGGAATATGATGTTGACGGCCAAGTACAGTTTCTAGTTAAGGGCGGATTCTTTCTGGTCCTGAAACAGTTCGGATCTGTTTCAGGACTGCGCCTTTTGCAGCAGGCAGGCATGATCTAAGCGCTATTGCTTGAAAATACCTTTGAAAAACCTTACGCGGGGATCACCAACTGTCTCGATAGTCGAAGGCTATCTGATAGTCATAGCCACCCCAATCAATTGAGTGTTGAAAATGGGGTTGCAAGATCGCCACCCATTCCAAGACGACATTAAAGCCCCCGTTATTAATATTATTCTCGAATGGAAGACCTAAAGCCTCGACAACAGCGCCGTCGTCACCCAAATCCTCTGAATACTCCTCTCCCTCGAAAGACTCTGTTTGTTTGCTATACCACTCGAGTCGCAATTTGAGACCCATACGATTCCTTTTTGGTGCTTTTCTCAGGCATCGATACAAGTTCCGATGTAGTATTCCAATCCCACGGGGAACTCCACCCCTAGCACCCTTCCTATCTCTCTTAGCTGCTCATTTGTTAATTCTAGCTCTCCAGGGCCGATCTCGCAGAAGGATTTCCCTTCGGTTACTTGGGCGAGCACTTCATTGTGCTCAGCATTTTTTATGTCCATTTCAAATTGCAATGAATCGTCATTTCTGTCGTCGGGATAAAAACCCGTTATTGAGAAGTAAGACACCGCACCCCACTGCCAGAAAAAATACCCTTCGAAAGGACGAGCTGCCCCGCTGCTACCACGCTGCTCGGTAACGAAATGAGATCTGGTAATCAAACTGCTCAGGAGCGATTGAGTGATTGAAGAGGGGTTGAAGAAGCGGGATCCATTCTTCGAGCACATCAAAACCTCCGTCGTATATTCTTGGCTCGCTTCCCAATCCCAGCGCGATAATTGCTGATATATCGTCCCCCATATCCCTCGAATATTCCTTTCCCTCACCCAACTCGGTTCTCTTGTCATACCAATCCAATCTAATTTTCAAACCCATCGAACCTTCACTTTTTAAGGTTACGATTTTTTGAATCGGTCCTACTTGAAAACCTGTCTCACGGCTGAATGAACCTAAGCTTCCATCGCTTGCACGATACAACTCCACCCCTCTATACCTAGAGCTCCACTTATAAATATTCCTACCTTTAGGGCTGTCAAGAATTTCAACGGCGGGCTTAGTTTTTTTCCTTCATTGCAGGCCAAGCGGATTTGGTTTGCTTGCCGATGATCGGGTTGCAAACTTTCTCACTCCTCCGATTTTTATGATTTACCCCCAGGCTGGTTCCCGCTGGTGGTGAGATAAAGTACTAGGTTTCTTGGCAGTATTATCGAGCAAGCGGCTTCCAACTCCTTAATTTGAGAAGCAGTCAGTTCATAGTCGTATAGTTGCTCCTCCTGTCCAGTCCAGTTCATTATTGTTGCCAATTCTCGGTCATTAATGACGAGCGCTGTTTCGTAAGAAGCGAAGTCATCCCCGTCAATGACGCCCATTATTTTGTGGTTCATGGTTCAATCCACCTCGTTGGGTTGGCTGGTTTCGTCTGGACACCTGTAATGTGGTTGAACTCACCCAGGTGTTTCCCTCGCTTGTCGTATTTTTCTACTGCGCCATGTTGAAAATCCCATTCATAAATATTGTTTTTATCCTTCCAGCGTGGACGCAGTCCTCAACGCCGCGCCGACCGTGCCAGTAGCGGCGCCAGCCGCCGGCACAGCGGAACCTCCCAGTGCGAGCCGGCCCAAGGCGACGGGTATTGCGCTTGAGCCGATTTGCTTGAGGGGAACGCTTCCCGAAGCGTCGGCGCTTCGGCCGCCGAGCCACGTCAGATCGCCGTACTGCTTGACCAGGTCCGGCGGTACGAAGCCGTTGGGGTTGCTGTAATCGATGATTCCGTTGGGCAGTTTGCAGCTCTTGGCAAACACGGAGCCGGTGATGACGAGAGGCTTTTTCTCCACCGTGGCCCAACGTTCGTTTTCATAGGCAGCCTGTCGGGCGAGCATGGCTTCATGGCCGCGCTGGAGGGTTTCGTAGTCCGCCAGCTCGCTGGACGTCATGTCCCGATAGGAGATGTTGTGCCCTTCGCCGGAGCGTGGATTCCGAACCTTGGGCAGGTCTTCTGAGCGTCCAGGGCAAGGCACAGCTTGCCTTACTCAAGGCAGACGATTTGGATAATGCGGTTGTCGCCCTTTAACTGGGTGTGAGTCCACTTCTCTAGTACTTCTACATGCTCCGGTAAAAGGTCATAGCCATCATACGGATCTTCAGGTTGCGTCCAGCCCATGAGATCACTTAACTCAGTCGAGTACGACTGCGGAATTTCTACGCACAGCAATAGCTCCTCAGTGGCCGCATCGAAAACCTCAATGACATGCTTCATTTTTCCACTCTCCTAGATGGATCGGCAGGTTTTGTTTGCTCCCCCGTTACGGAGTCGAACTCGCCCAGATGCTTACCTTGTTTTGTATATATTTCTAACGCGCCATGTTGTGAGTCCCATTCATAAATTTTTCCTGAGCGATCCTTCCATCGTCGGCGTTTTTTACCTCCTCCTCGTACAAACGTTTTCATGGGAGCAGTCTGTGCGTCTGGAAATGCAGGAAGTGACAGTGGGGATGGGTAGTACTTATGATCCCCCGGAACACTCAAAACCACATAAACCGGCCGAACCCCCGAATCCGCCGGAAACACCAGGATGAAATCCTTGTACTCCGGCGGATAAATCGGGTTGACGATGATGCTGTCCGCCACCGGCGTCGGTGGGTAGATCCAGATGTGTGGGGTTTGAGGCGCGGCTTCGAGCGCGGGGATGCCGAGGGTGTCGGAGGGGTCGGTGGCTGGGGTCCAGATCAGCTCGATGCCGTCGCCCAGGTCGGCGATGTATTGGTCGCCGCGAGGAGTGAGGTGGACGACGTCGACCATTTCCCAGGCGCGGTTTTGGCCGGTGTAGAAGCCGTAGCCCTTGATACTGCCGTCGGCCTGCTGCTCGATACTCAGGCGCATGCGGGTGCGGGCCTGTTTGAGCTGGCGTAGCTGCTCTTCGCTATAAAGGGCGCTGTCGCCCAGGCTGGAAGGCCAGAGCAAGGCGACGATGCCGGTCAACAACGCCGCGCCGACCGTGCCAGTAGCGGCGCCAGCCGCCGGCACAGCGGAACCTCCCAGTGCGAGTCGGCCCAAGGCGACGGGTATTGCGCTTGAGCCGATTTGCTTGAGGGGAACGCTTCCCGAAGCGTCGGCGCTTCGGCCGCCGAGCCACGTCAGATCGCCGTACTGCTTGACCAGGTCCGGCGGTACGAAGCCGTTGGGGTCGCTGTAGTCGATGATTCCGTTGGGCAGTTTGCAGCTCTTGGCAAACACGGAGCCGGTGATGACGGGAGGCTTTTTCTCCACCGTGGCCCAACGTTCGTTTTCATAGGCAGCCTGTCGGGCGAGCATGGCTTCATGGCCGCGCTGGAGGGTTTCGTAGTCCGCCAGCTCGCTGGACGTCATGTCCCGATAGGAGATGTTGTGCCCTTCGCCGGAACGTGGATTCCGAACCTTGGGCAGGTCTTTTGGGCGTGTGGTCACAAGTCGCGAATCTCATCCTGAAAATCCAGGACGGACGCTAACGCAGGGGATTTGAGTGGCGATGTAGGATGTTTCTTGAAATGATCGTTCCGTTTTCATCGAGCGACGTAGGGCCGGAAAAATCATCCAACCGATCGGCTCTAGATCTGCGGTTGATCCATCCCGTTACATATCCGCCGCCGCTTTGGGCCGGGGTTTATCAGGAGTCTCCATTTGATTGGATATCGATTCGAGCGCACCACGCGGGATGACCTGCTCATCCATTCGGTCAACCGGGTGCAGAGCATAGTCGTACTGCTGACCAGTGCGCTGGCGTTGATCTTTCCCTTGGGGGCCGTGCTAGCGATTGCCGATTCAGACTCGTCGCCAGTGGGCATGGACCCACTGACCTTGCTCCTGATGGTGCTCGGGCTGCTGCTGATTCCCGCCCTGGGTCTGGCGCTGCTGGTTTACACCGGCACCCGCGAGACCTTGCTGTTGTCGCGCCTCGACGGTGAAGGCAAGCGCCGCACCCAGAACTTTTTCGGACGCCGTGAGCGGGTGCCTTCGGTGTTCAGGATCGACGCCGCCAAACACTTCGAACTGCGCCGCCACCCGGAGGCCAAGCCAGCCGCCACTCAACTGTGGCTGGTGATGCGCGATGGCACCACCCATCGCCTGACGAGCAGCAACGTTCCGGTCGTACCGGGAAGCAAACGCACCGACCTGTGGCTGCGTGAGATAAGCGACTACCTACAAATACCAATGCCCACCGAGGTAATGGTCGGTTCGGCACCCGTTGCGAAGGCCGCCTACCGGCCTGCTCCGACCCCGGCGAAAATCGCCAGGCAACGCAAAACAAAGGCGCCGATGCCTTCGGCGGAGACGACTGAGCAACTGGGCACACCCGCACGCGCCCTGCTCGCGCTGATTGGCGCGTTCCTGTCTGTGTTCGAACTGACCCGCATCATCACGTTGGTGCCCTCGCTGTTTACCGGACGACTGCGCATTGGCATTTCCCGCCCGACAACCTTCTATTGGGCGGAGCAGCCGATGACCTTTTCATTCCACGTGCTTATCGGTGTCGTCGAGCTGCTAGTCATAGGTGTGATCGCCTGGGGTTGTTTGCGCGTGGCGATCGAAGGACGGATGAAGGCCAATCCTTGAGGAGACGCTGCTATGGTGGAAACAGGCTTTCCCTTTTCCAGGATGAAAAGATGATTTCACATGTGTGCATCGGCGCGAACGATTTCCAGCGAGCGTTTGCGTTTTATCAGGAGGTCATGCAAGCGCTCGGCCTTGAACTCAAGTTCAAAGACCTTGAACGCCCATGGGCGGGCTGGATGCACCCTGACAACCCACGTCCTCTTTTTGTGGTCGGCAAGCCTTTTGACGGCGAATCGGCGACGTCCGGAAACGGGCAAATGATCGCCCTGCTGGCCTCCGATAGACAGGTCGTGCGCAACACTCATGCCCTGGCGCTGACCCTGGGTGGCCGCTGCGAAGGTCCTCCAGGCCTGCGCCCTGAATATCACCCGGATTATTACGGGGCCTACTTTCGGGACCCTGAAGGCAACAAGCTCTGCGTCTGTTGTCACGATCCGGCGTAACCCGCCCGCTCCCGACACGCCCGCCCAAACGCCCGAAAAATCGCCCGATAATCAGCGTTATCCATCACCTCCCACTCCGGATGCCATTGCACCCCCAGCGCAAAGGCCCGGCTGCCCTCCACCGAAAGGCCCTCCACCAATCCATCCTCCGCCACGGCCTCGACGCACAAGCCCTGCCCCACCCGCGCGATGCCCTGGCCGTGGACGGAGTTGACTTCGATGACGTCCTTGAGCCCCAGCCGCGCCAACACGCCGCCCGGCCGCACCGTCAGGGCGTGGTTGCGGGCGTATTGTTCCTGGACGGGTTCGTTGCTCGGCGGCTCGTGTTCGGCGCCTGGGCCGTCGAGTTGTTGATGGAGCGAGCCGCCGAAGGCGACGTTCATTTCCTGGAAGCCACGGCAGATACCGAGCACCGGCAGGCCCGCTTCGACCGCGGCGCGCCAGAGCGGCAGCGCAAGGTCGTCCCGGGCCGGGTCGTGCTCGGTGCCCGGCGGGCTGGGTGGACCACCGTAGTGATGGGGTTCGATATTGGATGGCGACCCGGTGAACAGCAGCCCGTCCAGGCCGGCAAGGACGTGGGAAATTTTGATCAGCGCCGGAAACACCGGCAGGATCACCGGCAGCGCTTCGGCGGCGGTGGCGACCGCCTGGGCGTATTTGTCGTTGCTGAGCTGGACGGTGTGCGGGCCGATCTTGCCTGAGCAGGCGATGATTCCGATCATGGGTGGACGAGACATGGGACTCCCCTGTTCCTCAAACGCTTATGAATCGGATTGCGGCGCGGGTCCGGTTGTTCCCTTTCGATGACAGTGGGCAAGGACCCCTGAACGAAGCCATCGACGCAACGGTCGGAACAGCAAACCCCAGCAAAGAACCCCACCCATGCGCTTACGATCCGTCGCCCTCGTCTCATTCCTGAGCTGGACAGCCAGCACGACCGCCTCTGCGCAAGAACCGTTGCGCCTGGAAAGCCTGAAGCGCTGCGGCGACTTGCTCGAACGCCAGCGCCAGGAATGGTGCCTGACCGCGCATGGGCTGGGTGACGCAACGCCGCCACTCAAACTCGGTGAAAAAACGATTCCTGCCCACAGCATCCAGCGTGAAGGACAAAGCCTGCGCTTGCGCCTGGACAGCGCCGATTACCACAGCGCTCCGCTCTGGCTGGCCGACGGCCCACGCCTGAGCAATGCCGTTTGGCTGACCATGGGCAACAGCCACGTGCTCGCCGCCGGGCCGAATGAGGTGGCGAAGAACATGGACGGCCTGACCACCTATGTGGACCTGGTCAGCGTGCTGATCGAGGAAAATCACGACGGCCGCCAGGAGGCTGAGCGGCTTGCCGGCAAATATGGCGCGAAGGTGGTCGGCAGCATTGCGCCGCTGAACGTGTACCAGCTGCGCCTGCCGGCCAAAGACCTGGTGCAGCGCGACGCGTTGGTGCTGCGCCTGGGCAGCGAGACCAGCGTCGATGCGGTGGTGATCGAGGAGTCAGGGGCGCAAGAGGCCGAGCAAGCGCCCACCCAGCCTGACGAGCCGAAAAAACCGGCCCAGGACTCGGATGAATGGGCGGCGAATCGTTTTCTCGACGCGGTGCATTACTACCAGCGGCGCATCCCCGGACAGCAGGCGCCGATCCGACCGCAACCGGTGCGCATCGGCCTGATCGAGCGCGACGTGGATTTCGACACGGCGGATTTTGCCGATTACCTCGGCCCCTGTTCGGTGCCGCGCACCTGCGTCTACGCCCGCGATGCGGACAAGCCGGACAACCACGGCACCACCGTGGCCGGGATCCTCGCGGCACGCTGGAACGATGGCGGCAACAGCGGTTTTCTCCGGGGCCTGGACAAGGCCAGCGGTGGCTTCGAGGTGATCGTCGAGCGCAATTCCGATGCAGGGATCACTGCCAACATCGCCGCTTCGGTGAACCTCGTCGAGGACGGAGTGCGCGTGCTCAATTGGAGCTGGGGCATCCACCGCGTGGGGGCGAAGGATGTGAAAGGCGACGACGTGGATTCGCTGCTGCGTTCGGGCATCGCCATGGGCGGCTACGAAGAATTGCTTGAGGAATTTTTCCTGTGGCTACGCAAGGAACATCCCGACGTGGTGGTGGTGAACTCCGCCGGCAACGGCTCGTCCTTTTCGGGCACCGACGAATACCGCCTGCCCTCCTCGTTCATCACCGAGCAATTGCTGGTGGTCGGCGGGCACCAGCGCAACGAGCGGGCCGGGATCGCCGTCGACGACCCCGGCTACGCGGTCAAGCGCAGCTCCTCGAACATCGACATGCGCGTCGACATCACCGCCGCCGCCTGCACCCACGCCTCGACGGTCAATGCCGGCGAGGACGGTGCGGTGCATTGCGGCACGTCCTACGCCACGCCGATGGTCACCGGCCTGCTGGCGGCGATGCTGTCGATCAATCCAGAACTTCAGCCAGAACAGCTGCGCATGCTCCTGCGGCGCAGCGCCATGACCATCGGCGACAACCACGATTTCGAACGAATGGACAGCGAAGACCTCACCGCCCCCATCCTGCCATCGGAGCGCAACTACCAGCTCAACGACAAGGACGTGGGCCGCTCGGCGCGGCTGGACATGCAGAAAGCCCTGGACCTGTCGGTGCAGAGTCGCAGTCGGGTGCGCTGATGCTACCTTGGGCGATCGATCCGTTCGACTCCCCAGGCAGCATCGCTCGCCGTCAAGTCTCGACAGGCGCTGTCACTGCGCATCTGTAGCGGCTCATCAAGCCGTAATAGGCACCGGCGGGAATCAGCAAGCCGACGATCCAGGCAAGATCGATCCCTTGCAAGGCACTGGCAACCGGACCGGTGTACAACGAGGTACTCATGAACGGGATTTCAAGCACGATGGTGATCAGGAATACACTGACCGCGATCCAGTTCACCCGACCATAGATACCGTCCGGTTCGAAGATGTCCGCGATCCGATAGACACCTTTGCGCAAGGCGTAGTAGTCCACGAGGTTGATCGCCGTCCACGGGATCAGGAAGTAGCTCATGAAGAAGATGAAGTTCAGGAAGAACTGCAAAAAGTCATTCTGGGCCAGGGTGCACAAACCGGTCGCGGCGGCGCAGATGACCAACATGAACCCCGCGCGTACGAGCGGCGTGACCTTGAGTTGCGCATAGGGCTCGACCACCGTCACGGTCGACATGAACGCGCCGTACAGGTTGAACACGTTGATCGCGACCTGCCCGTACAGCACGAAGCCGAACATCAACAACGTCCCTCCCCCCATGAGCCCGACCAGGTTCAAGCCAACATTATCCGAGAACCCGGCCACGCCCTTGGCCAGCATTGCGCCCAGCACCATCATCCAGCTGCCGCCGATGACCGTTCCCAAATAGCTGTACCAAAACACCTGGCGGGTGGACGTGCGGGTTGGTAGGTAACGCGAGTAATCGGCAACGTAAGGCGCATAGGACAGTTGCCAAGTCACCGAAATGCTCACCGAGGCCAGGAAACTCACCAGGCTGAACCCCTGCGGTGTCCACTGTCCGGGTTCGATGGGCAGCGCAAGGGACAGGACGGTGGCGAAACCGAAGACCGCGATGGACACCAGCGAAAGGATCTTCTGGAAACGATGGATGAACCGGTAGCCGACCAAGGCCACCAGGAAGCACACCACGCCGAGCAGGATGATGTTCACTTCGTTGCTGAACGGGCTTGCCGTCGCAACGGCCTGGGCCGCCAACAGCGTGTTGCTGACGAAAAAGCCCAGGTAGATCAACATCACGAACAGCAGCGGGACAATGGCGCCAAACACCCCGAATTGCGCGCGACTCTGGATCATCTGCGGGATGCCCAACCGCGGCCCTTGCGCGGAATGCGAGGCCATGAAGACCGCGCCGATCATGGAACCGACAAGAATCGAGAGCACGCTCCAGAACAGATTGAGGCCCAGGCTGATCGGCAATACGCCGGCGGCGACCGTGGTGATGTTGGCGTTGGCGCCAAACCATACGAAGAACAATGAGCGAGGCTCGCCATAACGTTCGTCTTCGGGGATGAAATCAATGCTTCTGTTTTCAACTTTCATGATTGTTCTCTCCGATTAGCGATCGTTGACGAGACGGCTTTCGAGATGCTCGATGGCTTCTACGAACGCTTCTGGCAGGAAGGCGAGATGGTCGGGCGTCGCGGTGCGGAGCGAGACCGCTGGCTGGTTTTGCCAACGTCGCAGCAACTGCTGCGCAGAGAAAATCTCCAGCCCGTAGATCCAGTTGGAAAGAATCAGCAACGACGAGTAGTGGGCGGCAGTGGTGGTCGCCGTGCAGGCGTCGGCCACGAGAGTGACTTGGAAGTCGCGCTGATACGCATCGAACACGCTGGTCATGACGCACACATCGGTCAGCACGCCCATGACCACCAAGTGCTTGATGCCCCTGCGGCCGAGCATCTGGGCCAGCCGAGTGCCATGGAAAGCGCTGTAGCGATGCTTGTCGATCACGACATCGCCCGCCTGGGGCGCAAGCTCATCGAGAATCTCCACAGCGGCGGTGCCCGCCAGATAGGTGGTGGGCCGGCCCAGTCCATCGACCGGCTCACCCAGCATCAAGTCGCAGCCATGGGCATCATTGATATGCCGCGTGTAGAACAACGGAATGTTCAGGTTACGAGCGGCATCGATGACCGATGCGGCGTTCTTGATCACTTGCTCAAATCGCGGGAGCGCGAATTGATCTTCTTTTTGTAGATCGACCAGCAGGATTGCGGTTTCAGTGTTCATCAACGTTCTTCCGGGTGCAGCTTCCCCGGCAAGCGCAACAACAGCTTGCCAACGGCTCAGCGGATAAAGACAGGCGGCACGCCCGCTGGAGCAGGCATGGCGCAGGACGCGTCAAACGCACGGGAAAGGGTCAGCTGACTATTTGCCAGAAACCGTTCTGCTTGGCGGCAACGCAGGCCGGAAGTCGTTGGAGAACAACGGGAGATGGCGAGACGGACCGACGAAGAAAGACCTTCATGGCGCCACTTGGCAACGCGCGAGCCGAACCACCTGCATTGAACAGATGGCGACCATGGGCGTTATCAAAGCGTGACGAGGGCCGGATCATTGGGGTGAGTCTCAAGGGAATCGCTACTTGAGGACTGCAAAAAATCGGCCAAATGGGTTGGAGCATTGGAAAGTGGCAGATTAGAGCGGTATGGATGATGGTGCGATTTTCTGGCATGCGGAATACCATCAGACAATGATACAGAACGTAACACAGCAGTTACTCGCTTCCTGTCTCCCGCACTCAAATTGCCCACGGCGGTAGCCTTCAGAAGGCAAACACACCCTGACAGTCTGTATGATCCCAACCTATCCAAGTCCCAGGACCACCCGCATGCCAGCCTCAAAAACCCGGCCTTCCCCCGCGCCGCTGCTCAAGCCAGGCGAAACGGTGGTCTTGTTCGACGGTGTCTGCAAGCTCTGCAACGGCTGGGCGAAGTTCCTGATACGTCATGATCGGCAGCGACGGGTGCGACTGGCGGCGGTGCAATCGCCTGAAGGCCAGGCTTTGCTGGCGTGGGCGGGTTTGCCGCTGGATCAATTCGACACCATGGCGGTAATCCGCGACCGGTATTACTGGGAACGCTCAGATGCCTTTTTCGAGGTCGTCTCACAATTGCCCGCCCGCTGGCACCCGGTGACCTGGCTGCGTCTCGTCCCCCGTCCGCTAAGGGACTGGGCCTATGACCGCATCGCGCGGAATCGTTATCGGCTTTTCGGCAGATACGACACGTGCCTGCTGCCGAATGCGGATCATGAACGGCGCTTCCTGAACAGGCATAATGCTTAGAACACAGATCGATCACCGTGCCTTTCGAAACGGACAGTCGTCACTTTTCATTCGGGTAAAAAACATGAACCGCCGCAAAAAAATAAACCAGTTGCTCAAGGCCAACGCAAAGAAGGCCAGCGCCAAACTGGCGCCCAAGAGCAAGGACCGATACATCAGCAAAGCCGACCGTCTGAAACTGGCGGCTGAAGCCAACCCTGACGCGGTCGTTTCCCTCGAGAGCTGATCCCTTGATTCCCATCGATCCCCTGTCGCTGCAACGCATCGTCACCGCCCACGGCACGCTC
>NZ_JAOSHO010000250.1 GCF_025917275.1 Pseudomonas agronomica
TGTGGGAGCGAGCTTGCTCGCGATGACGCCAGTCCTTACAAAGAATAACTGAAGCCCTACCCCATCAACCCCCGCATGATCAGAAACAACAACGAAGGCCCCAACAAGCACCCAAGCGCCGTATAGAACGCAGCCGTCAGGCAACCATAAGGCACCAGCTTCGGATCGGTCGCCGCCAGGCCGCCGGCCACGCCGCTGGACGTGCCCATCAGCCCGCCGAAGATCACCGCACTACGCGGGTTGTTGAGGCCGATGAACGGCGCCACGAACGGCGTCGCCACCATCACCAGGATCGCCTTGATCAGCCCGGCGGCAATGGACAGTGCCATCACCTCGGAGCTGGCGCCAATCGCCGCCCCGGTCACCGGCCCGACGATATAGGTCACCGCCCCGGCACCGATGGTGGTCAGGCTCACCGAATCGGTATACCCGAAGGCCATCGCCACACCGACGCCGGCGATGAACGAGGTGCCGACCCCGACGAACAAGGCCAGCACGCCAACGAAACCGGCACGCTTGAGCTCCTCGATACTGACGCCGAACGCCGTGGCGACGATGGCGAAGTCCCGCAGCATCGCACCGCCCAGCAGACCAATCCCGGACAGCAACGGAATGTCCACCACGCCCTTCTGCCCGCCCGTCATGGCCCCGCCGATGTATGAGAGCACCAGCCCCAGCAGGATGGCGATGGCCGAACCGTGCAAGCGACCTTTGGTGAACGTATTGCTGATCCAGTAGGACACCCACATCGTGATGCCGACAATGGCGAAACCGCTGATCAGGCCGTAGCCGGTGATGACTTTCATCATGGATTCGTACATGGCGGTCACCCTACCGTTTTCACGGACACGTTGGATTGAGGGTCCTTGTTGCCGATGCGCACCAGCACCGGCACCAACGCAAAGGCAATCACTACCGCCAGGGTTCCGGCCAGGATCGCCATCGGCCCGCCTTTCAGCGCGCCATAGACGTTCTGCTGCGCCGCCATCGCGACCACGATCGGGATGTAGATCGCACTCCAGAATTCCACTCCAGCTTCGGACTTGCCCTTGAACAGGCCGCGCTTGTTCAAGTAGCTGCCCAGGCCAATCAATAGCAGCATCGCAATGCCGACGCCGCCGACGTTGGCCGGCACGCCAATCAATTTGCCCAGCAGCTCACCGATGAAAATACCCGCCAGGGTACAAAAGGCCAGAAACGCCACACCGTAGATAATCATTGTCGTAGTCCTCAAAATGCATCGTCGAAGTTGTTGTTTTTGTGCTTCGCCAGCTTGAGTCGGTGTCTAGGGTTGGCGCAGTCCCTCCTCATGCAGCAGCGCTTGCAGCGTGTCGAGCCGCGCGCCGTCGAACGCCATGACGGTGCCTTGCTCGAACACCCGGCGCGCCAGCCCGGTCAACACCGCGCCGGGCGGCAATTCGATTTGCAGGCGCACGCCACGCTCGTAGGCGCTCTGCACGGTGCCGCGCCAATCGACGACCCGGCACATGTTGAACGCGAGATCGTCGCGCAACGCATCGGCCTTGATCACCGGGCGGGCGCGGCTGCCGCTGAGATAGCCCAGGGTCGGCGCCTTCAACGATACGTTGGCGAATGCCTCGGACAATGTCCGCGCCGGAGCCTCCAGCAACGGGCAATGGGACGGCACGCTGACCGCCAATCGGCAGGCCTTGCCAGCACCTTGGCTACGAGCCATCCCAGCAACAATGCCCATGGCTTCGTCGCTGCCGGCAATGACCACCTGGTTGTCGGCGTTGATATTGGCCAGGTACACCGGCGTTGTTTCACTGTGCACCTGGGCCAGCAAGGTTTCCACGGCGGCGAGGTCCAGGCCGATGATCGCCGTCATGCCGTAGCCTTGCGGGTAGGCCTGCTGCATCAGTTCGCCGCGCAGGCTGACCAATCGCAGCGCATCGGCGAAACCCAGCGCACCGGCCACGACCGCTGCCGGATACGCGCCGATGGACAGTCCCGCGACGTAATCCGGCGCGGGGGCCTGCTCCAGCAGTCGACGAGCCGCCGCCACGCCGGCGACCAGCAGGCACAGCTGCACGGCGCGCGTCGATTGCAAGGCCTCGGCACTGTCCAATCGCGAGACGTCTTCACCCAGCACATCCCCCGCCTCGTCGAGGATCAGCGGCGCCAAGCCATGGAGCATGCCCACGCGCTGCGCACCCTGGCCGGGGAAGACGAAGAGGCTGCTCACGCGACCTGCTCCAGCGAAGATTGCCAAGGGTCATTCACCAGGCGCGCCTGGGTATCATCCTTGAGCAAGACCCGCCGCGACGAACCCGCCCATTCGCGCAGGGCGACGGCGCCGCAAGGCGTTTGCAATTGCATGTCCACGGCGCATGCCGAGGCATCCAGCAGCGCCAGCACTTCCTTGGCCTGGAGACGACCCAGACGCCGCGGCGTGCGCAGGATCAAATCCAGGTCGCTGCGCTCATGCAGCGCCTCGACGCCCGAGGCCAATTCGAACCCGGCGCTGCCGCCCACGCCCCAGCTCCAACCACCGGCGTCGAGCAAGGGTCGCAGCTGCGCCAGGGCTATCAATGCCGGCAGGTCACGACGGGATTCGACATGGCAAAGGTCTTCCGGGCGCACCCGACGCTGGACCGCACCTATAGACATCGACGTGGCGTAGCGCTGCTCCCGGGAGCGACCGCGTATACCCACCGCGACGTGCCCTGGGGAGGACAACGCTCGGCGCACCACCACCGGTTGCCCGAGGTCCAGCGACTCGATGGCCCAGCCCGGCGCATCCGCAGGCAACTGCGAGGCAGTCATCCCCCAGAGCAGGTCATGGGCCAGGAACGTGCTCACCACTGCGCCCTCAGCAATTGGCGAACGTGGCTGGACGCTGCGCGATGAGTCGCCCCCAAACGTCCGCTGAGATCCCGAGACGCACCGGCCACGTCGTTGATCGCCTGTTGCAGGCAATCTATCACCCGGCCCAGATCCGCCGCCGTCGGTTGCTCAATCTGCTCCACCGACAAGGTTTCCCAGAGCAGCCCCAGGCTGGCGTAGCTGTCGATGTCATAGGCCATCGGCGGCACGCTGGCGGCCAGGGCTTCGAGTTCTTCGACACTGCGCAGGGTCACTCGCGCCGCCGAGGCCTTGCCCATGGCGTGGACCATCACGCCCGGGTCGCGCAGGGCAATCAGCCGGTTGGCCTGGTAGCCGTGGGCGAGGAACGCACCGGACATCGCCTTGCCCACCAGCAAGCCAATCACCGGATGCCCGGCCAATCGGGCGCGGGCATAACTGTCCGCCGCGCCGGCCAGCGCCTGATGAATCCCGAGGGCTTCTTCGCGACGGCCATAAGCCTGGCTGGGCACATCGACGATGGCGACCAGCACACGTTTGCGCGGCGCATTGCGGTCGGCTTCAATGGCATCGTCCACCGCCTTGGCGAGACCCCAGCCTTCGAGCAAGCCGACTTCGCCGTTGCGTGCTCGAGGAAAACGGTTGGCGGGATCGGCCACCACGGCGAGCAGGCGCGCGGTTTGTTCGCCCAGCTGGACATCGGCGACTTTCAGCGAAGCCGGCAAGCCATCCAACGGCTTGGCGCCACCGCTCAGGGCCTCGAACCAGCGCAGGCCTCTCAATGAATACGAAGTCATGGACGTTCTCCCTGATACAGCTGGCGAACCGCTGCCGGTTCGATTTGCACGTCGGTGTCCAAGCGAGCCAGGCGCTGGAGGAACAACTCGGCCTGGCCGCTGCGGTGTTCGGTGGGCACACCCTGGTGCAACAGTTCACTGACTTGCCGGCGAATCTGCGCGACATCGTCGGCCGCGTATCGGTCCACCAATCCAGTGGCGTAACGCTGTTCGCCGCCGGTCAGGCTCCAGATGAACGGCCGGTCGCGGGAGTCGTATTCGTCGATCCCGGCTTCCTGCTCGATCACCTGCGGGCCGTTCAGGCCCAGCCGTGCTTCCTGGGTCACCAGCAAGTAACTGCACAACCCGGCCGCGATGGACATGCCGCCAAAACAGCCGACGCTGCCGGCGACCACGCCCACCACTGGCTGGTACTGGCGAAGGTCGACGATTGCCGAGTGAATCTCGGCAATCGCCGCGAGCCCGAGGTTGGCTTCCTGCAACCGTACGCCGCCGGTTTCCAGCAGCAATACGGCGCGGGTCGGAATGCCGTTGCGGTTGTCTTCAGCAGCCAGCTCCAGCGCCCCGGCGATTTTTGCCCCGCCGACTTCACCGAGGCTGCCGCCCTGGAACGCACCTTCGATGGCAGCCACGACAACCGGCAAACCGTCGAGGTTGCCCTTGGCGATCACTACGCCGTCGTCGCTCTGCGGCACCACGCCCTGGCGCAGCAGCCACGGCGACATGACGCGCTGGAAGGGGTCGAGCAATTCGCGGAATGTACCGTCGTCCAGCAAGGCCCTGGCCCGTTGCCGGGCACCGAGTTCGACAAAGCTGTGCTTGTTGAGCAGCGCTGCGCTGTCAGTCATGGCCGATCTCCTCGAAACCTTGCTCCAGGCGCAGACGCACCACGCCGGGGGTAGCGCCGAAATCATGGATGTCGATGCTCATTGCCGGCGGCGTCTGGCCGTCGAACATGCGGGTGAACAAATGCTGCCAGCGTTGCTCGCTGCCGTTGACCGAGGTCTGCACGTGGATGGTCAATTTGCCCGCCAGTCCCGGTTCGATCAGCACTTCCAGGTCGCCCGAGCCGACGCAACCCACCAGCGCCCGGCCCCGTGGCGGCTGCCCGGCGGGGAATTCAAAGGATAAGGTTTCCATCAGCAAGCTCCTGGAAAGAGGCCATCGCCGCGTTCGATACGGTCGAGAAACAGGCAGGCGGCGAGCAAGTCGGCAGCGCCGCCGGGCGAGGCGTTCAAGGCAATCAATTGTTGGTCCAGCGCATGCAACTGGCGGCGCCCGCCGAGGCTGGCGCTACCACCGGCGTCGAGCACCGCTTTGGCGCCGTGCTGCATGGCCTGCAAACCGGCTTCGCCAGCGCGGTAGAGCACGCAGGTGTCGGCCAGGGTGGTCATGATCGCCAGCAAGGCATCGAGCCGGGCGTTCTGTTCGCCCGCACCCGCCGCGCGACTGCGCTTGAGTTGCGGCAGGCCCAGGCCGGTCACCGCCGGGAATGCCAGTTGCGCTTCTTCCCGGGCGCCGCGCACGCCGTAGCGTTGGGCGACCTGGGCGCCATGGCTCAGGGGTTGCGGTGCATAACGGTCGTTGAGCAAGGCCAGGCGGGCAGCGCGTAGGGTGACGGCACCCGCGGCGTTGGATTCAGCTTCCAGCGCCGCCGCCGCTACGAGCAGGCCCAAGGCCCAGATTGCGCCACGGTGGGTATTCACGCCGCCCGTGGTCACCAGCATCGCGGCTTCACCTTCACGGCCGATCCGGCCGAGGGCTTCGCGCAGTGGCAGGCCGATCTCGCCGCAGTCGAGGGCGGCCTCGGCCATTTCCTTGAAGGCCGGCCACAATGACAACGCCGAAGCGTGCATCAGGCCCAGGTGCAAATCGGTGTGGGCACCGCTGCCGCGACGGTCCACCAGCGCCGGTTTCGGCGAGAGGTCGGCCTCGTCGATCAATGCGTCCACCGCCAGGTCGGCCAGTCGTTCAGCCAGGGAGATTGGCTTGGGTTGCAGATTTAGGGCGCGCATTTACCAGCTCCTGAACTTGGCGGGCGGGTTGTAGAGGCCACCGGACCATTCCACCAGGTCGGCCACGCTTTTGGCCGCGAGCAATTCGCGGGTGGCGTCGGTGCGACGGATACCGAGGTCCTCGGGCATGGCGATCAGCCCCTCGCGGCGCATGCGCGCGGTGTCTTTCGGGTCGTGGCGCAAGCCGATGGCGGTCACCCCGGCCACGGCGGCGATCATCGCCTGGCGCTCTTCGAGGGAACGGGCCTTGTACAGGTAGGCGATGCCTTCCTCGGTCAGCAGGTGGGTAACGTCGTCGCCGTAGATCATGATCGGCGCCAGCGGCATGCCGGCTTTCTTCGCCACGTCCACCGCGTCGAGGGTGTCGACAAAGGTCGGCTTGCCGCCCTCCTGGAACGTCTCGACCATCTGCACCACCAGTTTCTTGCCGCGTTCGAGCAACGGCGCCTCACCGTCGCCGTGGCGCATGTCGAGCCAGGCCGGTGTGCCGTGACGGCGGCCGCGCGGGTCGTGGCCCATGTTCGGTGCGCCGCCGAAGCCGGCGAGGCGGCCCCGGGTCACCGTGGAGGAATGACCGTCGCCGTCCACTTGCAGGGTGGCGCCGATGAACAGGTCCACCGCGTACTGCCCGGCCAGTTGGCAGACCATACGGTTGGAGCGTAGCGAGCCGTCATGGCCGGTGAAAAACACGTCGGGCCGGGCGGCGATGTAGTTTTCCATGCCCAATTCGGTGCCGAAGCAATGCACACTTTCGACCCAGCCGCTTTCGATGGCCGGAATCAGCGTCGGATGCGGATTGAGCGTCCAGTTGCGGCAAATCTTGCCCTTCAGGCCGAGGGATTCGCCGTAGGTCGGCAGGATCAATTCGATGGCCGCGGTGTTGAAACCAATGCCGTGGTTCAAGGATTGGACGTTGTGTTTTTCGTAGATCCCGCGGATCGCCATCATCGCCATCAGCACGTGCACAGGCTTGATATGACGCGGGTCGCGGGTGAACAGCGGCTCGATGTAGAACGGCTTGTCGGCCACCACCACGAAATCCACCCAGGACGCCGGGATATCCACACGCGGCAGGTCGCTGACGTCATCCACCAACTGGTTGACCTGGACGATGACGATGCCATCGCTGAACGCCGCCGGTTCGATCAGCGCTGGCGTGTCTTCGGTGCTGGGACCGGTGTAGATATTGCCGGCGCGGTCGGCCATGAAACCGGCCGAGAGCACGACATTGGGAATCAGGTCCACCACCAGCCGGGCGTAGAGTTCGATGTAGGTGTGGATCGCGCCGATTTCCAGCAGGCCGTCTTCCAGCAACTGGCTGATGCGCAGGCTCTGAGTGCCGGCAAAGGAGAAATCGAGCTTGCGGGCGATGCCGCGTTCAAACAGGTCCAGGTGCTCGGAACGACCGACACTGGGCATGATCATGTGCAGATCGTGCAGCTTTGACGGATTGGCCTTGGCGAGGGAGCGGGAAAGGAAATCCGCCTGCTTCTGGTTATTGCCCTCCAACACCACGCGGTCGCCGGGCAGGATCAAGGCCTCCAGCGCCGCAACGATGTTATCGGTGGGCAACACCACGCCATCGGCAAGGCCCTTGACCAACGCCAGGCGCCGCTGCTTTTCGCTGCGCCGCCGCGTCCATCGCGAGTCGGGGGATATTGTTGTTGTCATGACCACTCCACGGGTTCGCTGTCGTGGGGGTTACCTTAGGAGTGTTGTGGCGAGGGCATCAATCAAGCCCGATGGCGGATCGTTACGGTGGGAGTAATGGTTGATGCCGCAGCGGACAATGCTTCTGTGGCGAGGGAGCT
>NZ_JAOSHO010000251.1 GCF_025917275.1 Pseudomonas agronomica
ACGGCCGTAGACGTACAGGCTCCAATTGGAAGCCAGCACCACATCCTTGATCTGCAGGTGACGAACCCGTTCCATGGTCTTTTCGTTGAAGTCCCTGCAGCGCTGGCGCAGGTCATCGCTGACGATTGGCGGACAGGCGCTCATGCTGTAAAGCCAAACCGGGCGCCCCTCACGCGTGGCATTGTCTTCAATCGCCGGCAACAACGCAGCGGCGTGGCTATCGCCCCAAAACAGTTGGGTCGCCGGCGCCTCTTTGTGTTCGCCAACCAGGCAGGCCTTGTCCAGGTTCTTGTCAGACGTCACGAGCATGCATTCCATCTGCCCAGCCTTCCAATCCCGCGCTTGCGCATATTCCAACGCCTTGCCGGTAAGGCGCTGGGGAAAACCATCCGCCGAACGCACCACCGAACCCGTCATTGCCAAGGCGACCATGGCCAACAAGCCTCCCACCAACACAGGCTTGCGCCCGGGCAACACGCGCTTCTCACGAAACGGAAGCTCTACGAAGCGCCAGCTCAACCAGGCAAGACCCAACGCCAGCAGTATCCAGCCCAATGCTTCCCAATGCGCGATACCGTCGATGGAAACAGCATTGGCAAAGACATAGACCGGCCAATGCCACAGGTAAAGGGAATAGGAAATCAAACCAATCCAGACGAGCACCCTGGCACCGAGCAGTCGGGCGACCCAGCTCGAACCCTGCCCCCCGGACCAGATCAGCGCAGTGGCGCCGAGGACTGGCAGTAAAGCAGCCCAACCTGGAAACGTCGTGGCCCTGTCAAAAGTGAATACCGCCACCAGCACCGCTGCCAACCCGGCCACGCCCGCCAAGTGATAGACCCACGGCTTCGTGATGTGCCTCGGCTTTGGCAATACCGCAAGCATCGCACCGCACAACAGCTCCCAAGCGCGTGTCGGCAACGAGAAGAAAGCGACATCAGGTTTGCGGTCGATATAAGCGATGTTGAGCCCGAAGGAAATCAGCAATACGGCAAACAGCATCCAGCGCCAATGACGAACATGGCGCATCAACAACACCATCAGCAACGGAAAGAAAATGTAGTACTGCTCTTCGACGGCCAAGGACCAGGTATGAAGCAGTGGTTTCAGATCCGACGCTGGCTCGAAGTAACCGTCCTCACGCATGAACAAGATGTTCGAAATGAACAGCGACTGGTAACGAACCGTTCGGCCAAGCTCCGAAAAATCCTTGGCTGTCAGCAACAACCAGCCCAAGGCTAACGTCACCAACAGCACCAGGCTCAAGGCTGGGAGGATGCGGCGCGCACGTCGAGCCCAGAAATCGACGAAGCTGAAGCGCTGCGCACTGATCTCGCGAAACAGGATGCCGGTTATCAAGAATCCGGAGATGACGAAGAAGACATCGACCCCGACAAAGCCACCACTGAACGTGCTGAAGCCGAAGTGAAACAGTACCACCGGAATAACGGCCAGGGCCCTCAAGCCATCGATGTCACGGCGATTGCCAAACGTGTGCATAACGCTCCTTGTCGTTTGAAATACAGACGTCAACAGCAAGGACACTGCTGGTCTTGGAAAGTTGTCCATTTTGATACATTCAGGCGAAAAAAAGGCGCCCTGTGCGGGGCGCCCTTTTTATGCGTAGCTTCGTGTTACTTGCGTTTCATCGACAGGAAGAACTCATCGTTGGTCTTGGTCGTTTTCAGCTTGTCGACCAGGAACTCGATGGCAGCGACTTCATCCATTGGATGCAGCAGCTTGCGCAGGATCCACATGCGCTGCAACTCGTCGTCGGCGGTCAGCAGCTCTTCGCGACGGGTGCCGGAACGGTTGATGTTGATGGCCGGGAATACACGCTTCTCGGCGATGCGACGGTCCAGGGGCAGTTCCATGTTGCCGGTACCCTTGAACTCTTCGTAGATCACTTCGTCCATCTTCGAACCGGTCTCGACCAGCGCGGTGGCGATGATAGTCAGCGAACCGCCCTCCTCGATGTTCCGTGCGGCGCCGAAGAAACGCTTCGGTTTCTCCAGGGCATGGGCATCGACACCACCGGTCAGCACCTTGCCGGAGCTCGGGATCACGGTGTTGTAGGCACGGGCCAGACGGGTGATGGAGTCGAGCAGGATCACCACGTCCTTCTTGTGCTCGACCAGGCGCTTGGCCTTCTCGATCACCATTTCGGCAACCTGCACGTGACGGGTCGGCGGCTCGTCGAACGTCGAGGCGACCACTTCACCGCGCACGGTGCGCTGCATCTCGGTCACTTCTTCCGGACGCTCGTCGATCAGCAGCACGATCAGATGAACTTCAGGGTTGTTACGGGCGATGTTGGCCGCGATGTTCTGCAGCATGATCGTCTTGCCCGCTTTCGGCGGCGCCACGATCAAACCACGCTGGCCTTTGCCGATGGGTGCGCACAGGTCGATGACACGACCGGTGAGGTCTTCGGTGGAACCGTTACCGGCTTCCATCTTCATGCGCACGGTCGGGAACAGCGGGGTCAGGTTCTCGAAGAGAATCTTGTTCTTCGCGTTTTCCGGACGGTCGAAGTTGATCGTGTCGACCTTGAGCAGTGCGAAGTAACGCTCGCCTTCCTTCGGAGGGCGGATCTTGCCAACGATGGTGTCACCGGTGCGCAAGTTGAAACGACGGATCTGGCTCGGCGAGACGTAGATATCGTCCGGGCCGGCGAGATAGGAAGCGTCTGCGGAGCGAAGGAAGCCGAAGCCGTCCTGGAGAATCTCCAGCACGCCATCACCGGAGATTTCCTCGCCGCTTTTCGCGTGCTTCTTGAGCAGGGAGAAAATCACGTCCTGCTTGCGCGAACGGGCCATATTTTCTATGCCCATCTGTTCGGCCAATTCGAGCAGTTCGGTAATCGGCTTTTGCTTGAGTTCAGTCAGATTCATATAGGAATGACGTAATCATTTATGGAGGGGGGAAATTAAGCTTTTGGCTTAATGAGGCCGCGCCGCGGAGAAGGCGACAGGATCGCGTACTTGTTCGAAAGGAGAGCGTCGGCGACGGCTTGCAGGGGGCGCTGGAGAAACCAGTGCGGGGCCGAATGTAACACCTCGATTTGCGAGCGTCTAGCCCCGAATAACGAAAAAGCCCCGCGATTTGCGGGGCTTTTGGCAGGACATTCGACGCTTAGATGTTGGCGTCGAGGAATGCCGCCAGTTGCGACTTCGACAGCGCGCCGACCTTGGTGGCCTCGACGTTGCCGTTCTTGAACAGCATCAGCGTCGGGATACCGCGCACGCCGTGCTTGGCCGGAGTCTCCTGGTTTTCGTCGATGTTCAGCTTGGCGACGGTCAGCTTGCCCTTGTAAGTCTCGGCAATTTCGTCCAGGACCGGAGCGATCATTTTGCAAGGACCGCACCACTCAGCCCAATAGTCGACCAGCACTGCGCCTTCGGCCTTGAGTACGTCAGCTTCGAAGCTAGCGTCACTAACGTGTTTGATCAGATCGCTGCTCATGGAAATCTCCGGGGTAATCAGCAAAAAAACGTGGCCCATCATAGCTGCCCTTCCCAGGTTCAGGAAGCCGCAGTTGATTGAGTCTCGCTATGACGATCGATGGCTTTGGATATCGCCGATGTCATGGGCCAGCAGGCGCGACGAAGGAAATACCGGTACGCAGCGCAGCGTTACGTACATGTTCCTGCATGGCTTTTTGCGCAGAGCCCGAGGCTCGGCGGGCCAACGCGCGAAGGATCTTGCGGTGTTCCTGCCACGTTTCCATCGCCCGCTCCGCCCTGATGAACGGTAGTTTCTGGCTCTCCAGGAAGATCTCGGCGCTGGCGGTGAGGATGCTCAACATGGCCTGGTTGCCGCTGGCCAGCAGGATGCGCCGGTGAAATTCGAAATCCAGCTGGGCCGCCGCGTCGAAGTCCCCCGCCTTCAGTTGCCGGCGCATTGCCTCGACGTTGTCGTCCAACGCATCGAGTTCATCAGCGCTCAACGTCACGGCTGCCAGCCCGGCCGCAAAACCTTCGAGGGCATAGCGCAGTTGAAAGATATCCACAGGCGAGGCCTGGGCCGCGAAGGGCCACCCTGGCGTCGATTCGCTACGTGGATCTTGCGCGATCGATTGCACGAATACGCCCCGGCCCGGCTGCACACTGATCATCCCCAGGGCACTCAGCGATGACAGCGCCTCACGCAGGGACGCCCGGCTTACGCCCAGTTGCACCGCCAGATCGCGCTGCGAGGGCAACGCATCACCCGGACCGAAGCCCTCGTCGGCGATGAGTTTGCGGATGGCTTGCACTGCCACTTCAGGAACGGCACGAGCGATGGAATTCATGATTTTTCAGACAAACCGGACCAGTGAGCGGCTAGTTGTAAAGCTATTCGCCGTGCCCGGCAAGTCGTGCCCCAGCAGGGTTCGGCGGTAAATGCCGACGCCCGATAAAGGTGCGAAACGCGGGCCAACTGTTCAGACCAGTAAGACCGCATCCCTCCAGCAAAACCGTGGCTTTCACCCGGTAAAACCCGCCTTGGCATGGCCTGTGCTCTGTCCGATCGCAGAAATCACACCCTCGACCGCGGAGATTCACCATGATCCAGCGTTGCAGCGTCCTGCTCACTGCCCTGTTTGCCAGCCTGATGCTTTGCCAGGTGCCCGCCCACGCCGATGGCCTGGAGGATGTGGTCGAGCGCGGCACGCTCAAGGTGGCGGTACCCCAGGATTTCCCGCCGTTCGGTTCCGTAGGGCCGGACATGAAGCCGCGCGGCCTGGACATCGACACGGCGAAACTGCTGGCCGACCAGCTCAAGGTCAAGCTTGAACTGACACCGGTCAACAGCACCAACCGCATCCCCTTCCTCACCACCGGCAAGGTCGACCTGGTGATTTCCAGCCTGGGCAAGAACCCCGAGCGTGAGAAAGTCATCGATTTCTCCAGCGCCTACGCGCCGTTCTACCTGGCGGTGTTCGGTCCGCCTGATGCCGCCATCAACACCCTGGACGACCTCAAGGGCAAGACCATCAGCGTCACCCGTGGCGCCATCGAAGACATCGAGCTGACCAAGGTCGCCCCCGAAGGCGTCACCATCAAGCGCTTCGAAGACAACAATTCGACGATTGCCGCTTACCTGGCCGGCCAGGTGGACCTGATCGCCAGCGGCAACGTGGTGATGGTCGCCATCAGCGAGCGCAACCCCAAGCGCGTCCCAGCACTGAAAGTGAAACTCAAGGACTCGCCGGTCTACGTCGGCGTGAACAAGAACGAGCCGGCGTTGCTGGACAAGGTCAACCAGATCCTCGCCACCGCCAAGACCGACGGCAGCCTGGAAAAGAATTCGCAGACCTGGCTCAAGCAGCCGCTGCCGGCCGACCTCTGACCGTCGCTTGAGAGGCTGAGCATGGCTTATCAGTTCGATTTCCTGCCGGTGGTGCAAAACACCGGGCTGCTGTTGCGCGGTGCGCTGTTCACCCTTGAGCTGACGGCCATCGGCGCGTTGCTCGGGGTTGGCCTGGGCATCGTCGGGGCGGTGGTGCGGGCCTGGAACATCCGTCCGTTCGCGGCGATCTTTGGCGTGTACGTGGAGTTGATCCGCAACACGCCATTCCTGGTGCAATTGTTTTTCATCTTCTTCGGCTTGCCGTCCCTGGGCTTGCAGATTTCCGAATGGCAGGCGGCGGTGCTGGCGATGGTAATCAACCTGGGGGCGTATTCCACCGAGATCATCCGCGCCGGCATCCAGGCGATCCCGCGAGGGCAACTGGAAGCGGCAGCGGCGTTGGCGATGAGCCGCTTCGAAGCGTTCCGCCACGTGGTGCTGTTGCCAGCGCTGGGCAAGGTCTGGCCGGCCCTGAGCAGCCAGATCATCATCGTGATGCTCGGCTCGGCGGTCTGTTCGCAGATCGCCACTGAAGAGCTGAGCTTTGCGGCCAACTTCATCCAGTCGCGCAACTTCCGTGCTTTCGAAACCTATGCGCTGACCACGCTGATCTATCTGTGCATGGCGCTGTTGATCCGCCAGTTCCTGAATTGGATCGGGCGTCGCTACATTGCCAGGAGCAGCCAATGAGCGATTTCACCTTCTGGGACGTGGTGCGCAATCTGCTCACCGGCCTGCAATGGACCCTGGCGCTGTCGCTGGTGGCGTTTATCGGTGGCGGCGTGATCGGCCTGCTGGTGATGGTGCTGCGCATCTCCAAGAGCGCCCTGCCCCGCAACATCGCCCGCACCTATATCGAGCTGTTCCAAGGCACGCCGCTGTTGATGCAACTGTTCCTGGTGTTCTTCGGCGTGGCGCTGGCCGGGGTGGAGATTTCTCCCTGGATGGCCGCGGCGATTGCCCTGACGCTGTTTACCAGCGCCTACCTGGCGGAGATCTGGCGCGGTTGCGTCGATTCGATTGCCCACGGCCAGTGGGAGGCTTCCGCGAGCCTGGCCCTCAACCCGCTGGAGCAATTGCGCTACGTGATCCTGCCCCAGGCCTTGCGCATTGCCGTGGCGCCGACGGTGGGCTTTTCCGTGCAAGTGGTCAAGGGCACGGCCGTGACCTCGATCATCGGCTTTACCGAACTGACCAAGACCGGCGGCATGCTCGCCAATGCCACCTTCGAGCCGTTCATGGTGTATGGCCTGGTCGCCCTCGGTTATTTCCTCCTTTGCTACCCCTTGTCCCTCAGTGCGCGCTATCTGGAAAGGAGACTGCATGCCTCTGCTTAGAATCACCGCCCTGCATAAATACTACGGCGATCACCATGTGCTCAAAGGCATCGACCTGAGTGTCGAGGAAGGCCAGGTGGTGGCGATCATCGGCCGCAGTGGCTCGGGCAAATCCACTTTGCTGCGCACCCTCAACGGCCTGGAATCGATCAACGACGGCGTGATCGAAGTCGACGGCGAATACCTCGATGCCGCCCGCGCCGACCTGCGCAGCCTGCGCCAGAAAGTCGGAATGGTGTTCCAGCAGTTCAACCTGTTCCCGCACCTGACCGTCGGCGAGAACGTCATGCTCGCGCCGCAAGTGGTGCAAAAAGTGCCCAAGGCCAAGGCGGCCGAGCTGGCGCGGCAGATGCTCGAACGGGTCGGGCTCGGCGAGAAATTCGATGCCTTCCCCGACCGTTTGTCCGGCGGCCAACAGCAACGGGTGGCGATTGCCCGCGCCTTGGCGATGTCGCCGAAAGTGCTTCTGTGCGATGAAATCACCTCGGCGCTGGACCCGGAGCTGGTCAATGAAGTGCTCAGCGTCGTGCGGCAACTGGCCAAGGAAGGCATGACGCTGATCATGGTCACCCATGAAATGCGCTTTGCCCGTGAAGTGGGCGACAAGCTGGTGTTCATGCACCAGGGCAAGGTGCACGAGGTGGGCGATCCCAAGGTGTTGTTCGCCACCCCGCAGACCGCGGAACTGGCGAATTTTATCGGGACGGTCGAATCCGTGGCGTGACATTGCTGGTAGGGCCTTCTGTGGCGAGGG
>NZ_JAOSHO010000252.1 GCF_025917275.1 Pseudomonas agronomica
TCGCGAGCAAGCTCGCTCCCACAGGGGGTGGTGTGGGTCAGGACCCAGTTGGGTTAAGGTTATTTCTGCGCCGTGGCCTTATCCCAACTCGGAATCTTGAACACCCAGAACGAACCGCCCTGGGCCACTGGCTTGGTCAGTTCGGCCATGTCGCCGCCCCACAACGGCACGGCGCCGCCGTAGCCGACGGTCACGCCGATGTACTGCTCGCCGTCCTGCTCCCAGGTGATGGGCGGGGAGACGATGCCGCTGCCGGTCTGGAACTTCCACAGTTCCTTGCCGGTTTTCGCATCGAAGGCCTTGAAGAAACCGTCGCCGGTGCCGGTGAACACCAGGTTGCCCTTGGTTGCCAGCACGCCGGCCCACAGCGGCAGCGGCTCCTTGTGCTCCCACACCACCTTGCCGGTGGTGGGATTCATCGCCCGCAGGCTGCCGACGTGATCGTCATACATGCGCTTGATGCGAAAGCCCATGCCCAGGTACGCCGAGCCTTTCTTGTAGCTGACTTCCTCGGTCCAATACTCCTCTTTCCATTGGTTGCCCGGTACGTAGAACAGACCGGTGTCCTGGCTGTAGGCCATGGGGTTCCAGTTCTTGCCGCCAAGGAAGGGCGGCGAGACTTCCACCGGCTTGCCCTTGGTTTCACCCGGCAATGGCTTGGCCGGACGCTGGCCGGGATTTTCCACCGGGCGACCGGTCTTCAGGTCGATGTGGCTGGCCCAGGTGATGTTGTCGACGAAGGGGAAGGCGTTCTGCAACTTGCCGTTGTTGCGATCCACCACATAGAAGAAGCCGTTGCGGTCGGCGTGGGCGGTGGCCTTGACCACTTTGCCGTCCTTATCCTTGTAGTCGAACAGCACCAGCTCGTTGTTGCCGGAGAAATCCCAGGCATCGTTGGGCGTGTGCTGGTAGAACCACTTCACCTCGCCAGTGCTTGGATCGACACCCACCTGGCCGGAGGTGTAGAGGCTGTCGTAGTCATGCGCGTTGCCGTCCTTGGCCGTGCGCGCCCAGGTGTTCCAGGGGCCGGGGTTGCCCGCGCCGACGATGATAGTGTTGGTCTCGGCGTCGAAACTGGCGCTCTGCCAAGGTGCGCCGCCGCCGTGGCTCCAGGCTTCGACCTTGCCGGTCTCGGTGGTCTTGTCGTCAGGCCAGGACGGCGCCTTGACGTCGCCGGTCGGGGTGCTGTCCTTGCCGTTGAGGCGGCCCATGTGGCCTTCGACGAACGGGCGCATCCAGACTTCTTCGCCAGTGTCCGGGTCGCGGGCGAACAGTTGCCCGACCACGCCGAACTCGTCGCCGGAGCTGCCGTGGATCAGCAGGACCTTGCCGCTGGTCTTGTCCTTGATCAGCACCGGGGCACCGGTCATGGTGTAGCCGCCGGCGTGATCGCCGAACTTCTTGTTCCACACCACCTTGCCGGTGTTCTTGTCCAAGGCGACGACCCGGGCATCCAAGGTGCCGAAGTAGATCTTGTCGCCATAGATGGCCGCGCCGCGGTTGACCACGTCACAGCACGGGCGAATGTTGTCCGGCAGTCGGTGGTTGTAGGTCCACAGGCGCTTACCGGTCTTGGCGTCGAGGGCAAACACCCGTGAGTACGAGCCGGTGACGTACACCACGCCGTCGCTGACGATGGCCTGGGATTCCTGGCCGCGTTGCTTCTCGTCGCCGAAGGAATAGGACCAGGCCGGGGTCAGCTTGAACACGTTCTTATCGTTGACCTGGGCCAGCGGGCTCCAGCGCTGGGCGTTGGTGCCCATGCCGTATTGCAGCACGTCCTGGGTGGTCAGGTGATCATTGGCGATGTCTTCCCAGGTCACGGCGGCGTGCACCTGGGTGCCCAGGGACAGGCCGCCGGCCAGCAGCAAGGCAACGGCCAGGGAGGAGAGGGCAGGAAGGGTTTTTATTGTCATGATGGGATTTCCCAGTGAGGTTTTGGCCTGACTAGGGTCGGTGCTTGCACGCCTCGTCCGATACGGAAAAAGTCCCGCCCTTGCCGGGAAGACTTCCCAGACCGCCTGTCTTTGCGACTTGCGTCGGACGACCTGCTACCAAGGAACTAGACCGCGACCACCAAAGCAGCATTCGGCTGTGGGCAGGCGGTTCCTAAGATGACGGCACGGCCTCCGCAAAGAGGTCTTGCGTGCAATCTCGAGGGCATAACAATGACAACAAAACGCAACGCCATCATCGCTACCGCATTGCTGATGGGGCTGGCCGGCGCTGGCTCCGCATGGGCCCATGGCAACGTAGTGCCCCAGCCAGTGGAAACCAAAGGGCTGACCCCGATCAAGGACACCAACCTGCCGGTGGATGCCGACGGATGGGCCACACAGAACCCTTATCGCAACTCTCCCGAACGGGACAAGGCCGTGGAAATCGGTGCCTCGGCCTACAACCAGAACTGCGCGGCCTGCCATGGCCTGGAAGCCAAGTCCGGCGGGATCGCACCGGATTTGCGCATGCTCGACGCCGCCGAAGCCGGCGATGAATGGTTCGTCGAGCGCGTGCGCCATGGCGCGGTGCGCGACGGTCGGGTCTACATGCCGAAGATGGCCGACTACCTGAGCCAGGAAGCGCTGTGGGCGGTACGGACCTATCTGGACAGCGTGCACGTCGAGGAGTGATTGCCATGCGCCTGTTCGCGTGGGTGATGTGCAGCCTGCTGCTGTGGGGCCCGGTGGCGCAGGCGCAGGTGCGCAGCTACGACCAGATGATCGCCACCGGCGAATTGAAGGTCGCGGTCTACAAGGACTTCGCGCCCTACAGTTTCGAAGACCAGGGCCAGCCCCGGGGCGTCGATGTGGAGTTGGCGCAGTCGCTGGCAAAGGCCATGGGCTTGCGGCTGAAACTGATCTGGGCGCCGCCCGGCGAGAAGCTCGACGATGACCTGCGCGACTACATCTGGCGCAGCAGTCCATTGCACGACCGGCAACTGGCCGACCTGATGATGCGCGTGCCGTACGATCATGACTATGTGCAACGGCGCAACGACATCGGTGAGCTGGAAAACGCCCAGGTGGTGATGTTCGGGCCGTATCAGCAGGAATGCTGGCAGGTGGCGTACGACCGTCGTCGACTGGAGTCGGTGGGCAGCGTCGCGGTGTTCCAGCAGCACCCCATCGGCGTCGAAGTCGACAGCGTGCCGTCGTTCTACCTGACCTCGGTGTTCAACGGCATGCTTAGCGCCAAGACCCGCCATTATCCCTCCGTCGCCAAAGCCTTCGGGGCCATGCAGGCCGGCGAAGTCGACGCGGTCATGGCGATGCGTGGGGAGATCGACTGGCAAGTGCATCAGGCCGCCGACCCGCAGTTGGCCCTCGCTGAAAACGCCTACCCGAACATGGGCAAGCAGCGCTGGGAGATCGGCATGGCAGTGCATGAAAGCAACCGTCAGTTGGCCTATGCGGTGGAAGAAGCGCTGGAAGGCTTGATCCGCGACGGCACTCTCAAGGCGGTATATGCCCGCTATGGCCTGCGCTACGAAGTACCCGAAATGTACCAATAGGAGCGCGGGATGAACTGGCGAGCGTTTGGCCTGCTGTTGGGGTGCCTGCCGTGGATGGCGAGCGCGATTGAGCCGGGAAAGGACCCTGTGCCGTCGGTAATGTGGGCCTTCTACCACAAACAATTGCTGGCGGATGCGCCGTTCGTGTTCGACGAGCGGGTGCGGCTGCTGGCGCCGCCCTTTGCCGAAGACGCGCGCCAGGTGCCGCTGGAAATCGACGCCCGGGCATTTACCGGCGACGTCGTGCGAGTGCTGGCCTGGGCCGAGCTCAATCCGCTGCCTAGAATCGTTGATTTCCAGCCTTCGGAGCGGGTGCTGCCGTGGCTGTCGATCCGTATTCGCATCGAGCAAGCGACGCCGTTGCGTGCTGCCGTGCAGACCCGCGACGGCCTGTGGCACGTTGGCTCGACCCTGATCGATGCGGCGGGTGGCGGTTGCACCGCACCCAGCGTGGTGCGCACCCAACCGGGATGGGAAGAACACTTGGGCGAAGTATTGGGCGGGCGTTACCCGCGTGGGGATTCCAATCGCCTGCGCTTGCAGATCGCCCATCCCATGGACAACGGCTTGGTGAGCGGTATCCCGGAATTCTTCCTCAACCAGGCGCAACTGTTGGACGCCGACGGCAAGCTGCTGGCGCGCCTGGAGCTGTTCCCGGCGGTCAGCGAAAACCCCAACCTGGGCTTTGACATCCAAGGCCAGGGCCAAACCCGCCTGGTGCTGCGCGACAACAGCGGCAACCAGTTCGAGGCGGCCATTCCCTGATCAAAGGAGCGCACCATGCGCTGGTTGTTGCTGATCTGTCTTGGGCTGTGCCTGCCGGCGTGGTCCGCCACCGATTATTCCCTAAAGCCACGGAAGATCGCCGAGGGCACCTGGTTGCTGGAAGGCAGCACGGATAATTTCGCCAAGGCCAACGGTGGCAACATCGTCAACACCGGGTTCATCGTCACCGACGCTGGCGTGGTGGTCATCGACACCGGACCGTCCAAGCGCTATGGCGAAGCGCTGCGCCAGGCCATCGCGGCGACGACGGACAAGCCGGTGATCCAGGTGCTGCTGACCCACCATCACCCGGACCATGTGCTGGGCAACCAGGCCTTCAGCGATGTGCCCATCGGTGCGCTGCCCGGCACCACCGACTTGCTGCGGCAGCAGGGCGATGCGATGGCGGAAAACATGTACCGGCTGGTAGGCGACTGGATGCGCGGCACCGAGGTCGTGTTGCCGACCCAGGCGCTGAGCCCCGGTTCGCTGAAGGTCGGCGATCATTCACTGCGCCTGCTGGCGTTGGCTGGGCACACCGGGGCAGACCTGGCGATCCTCGATGAAACCACCGGCGTGCTGTTTGCAGGCGACCTGGTGTTTTACGAACGGGCCTTGACCACCCCGAACAGCCCCGGCCTGGAAGTCTGGCTCAAGGATCTGGACACCCTTCAGGCTCTGCCCTGGAAGCAAATCGTCCCCGGCCACGGCCCGGTGACCAGCGATGCCCGGCCTTTCACGCAAATGCGCGATTACCTGGGCTGGCTCGACCAACTGATGCGCGACGGCGCAGCCCGGGGCGACGACATGGCGGAGATGATCCGCAGCCCCATCCCCGAGCGCTTCGCCGGGATCAGCCTGAGCCGGTATGAGTTGATTCGCAGTGTCAGTCATCTTTATCCGCGTTATGAGCGGGTGGGGATGAAGCGGGTGGATACCCACGACCCTGACTGAGCGCATACCCCTGTGACTGGGAGCTGGGCCCTGTAGGAGCTGCCGAAGGCTGCGATCTTTTGATCTTTCGCTTGAGACTCAAGTGTCCGGGAAAAGATCGCAGCCTCGTTGCACTCGTCAGCTCCTACACGCGCCCCTGCGGGAGCAAGCTCCCTCGCCACGGGGTATTTGCTTACCTCCACATGTACCAAGGAACTAGAAAACTCAACACAGCGGGCAATTGTTGGCGGCGGCCCCGAGGCCAAGAATCTGTGACAGACCGGGAAAATTTCCCGGGTATAACAATAACCGCAGAGGTAGCCGCCATGATTCATCCCGCACGTCGCCAGCCCTTCGCCGTGAACCTGCTGCTCAGTGCCATGCTGCTGTCCGGCTCGGCCTTGGCCGCCGTGACCGACCAGGAAATTCTCCAGGACCCGAAGAACCCGCAACAGATCGTCACCAACGGCCTGGGTGTCCAGGGCCAGCGCTACAGTCCGCTCGATACCCTCAACGTCGACAACGTCAAGGACCTGCGTCCGGTCTGGGCGTTTTCCTTCGGCGGCGAAAAGCAGCGCGGCCAGCAGGCACAGCCGATGATCAAGGACGGGGTGATGTACCTCACCGGGTCCTACTCGCGGGTGTTCGCGGTGGATGCGCGCACTGGCAAGAAACTCTGGCAATACGACGCGCGCCTGCCCGATGACATCCGCCCGTGCTGCGACGTGATCAACCGTGGCGTGGCGCTGTATGGCGACCTGGTGTTCTTCGGCACCCTCGACGCCAAGTTGGTGGCCTTGAACAAGGACACCGGCAAGGTGGTGTGGAGCAAGAAAGTCGCCGACCACAAGGAAGGCTATTCCATCAGTGCCGCGCCGATCGTGGTGAACGGCAAGCTCATCACGGGCGTGGCGGGTGGCGAGTTCGGCGTGGTCGGCCAGATCAGCGCGTTCGACCCGAAAAACGGTGAACTGCTGTGGACCCGGCCGACCGTGGAAGGCCACATGGGCTACGTCTACAAGGACGGCAAGGCCGTGGAAAACGGTATTTCCGGCGGCGAGGCGGGCAAGACCTGGCCCGGCGATCTCTGGAAAACCGGTGGTGCTGCGCCTTGGCTGGGCGGCTACTACGACCCGGAAACCAATCTGCTGCTGTTCGGCACCGGTAACCCGGCGCCCTGGAACTCACACCTGCGCCCTGGCGACAACCTCTATTCCTCGTCGCGCCTGGCCCTGAACCCGGACGATGGCAGCATCAAGTGGCACTTCCAGAGCACGCCGCACGACGGTTGGGACTATGACGGCGTCAACGAGCTGATCTCGTTCAACTACAAGGAAGGCGGCAAGGACATCAAGGCGGCGGCGACTGCTGACCGTAATGGCTTCTTCTACGTGCTCGACCGCACCAACGGCAAGTTCATCCGCGGCTTCCCGTTCGTCGACAAGATCACCTGGGCCACCGGCCTGGACAAGGATGGACGGCCGATCTACAACGAGGCCAGCCGTCCGGGGGCGCCGGGCAGCGAAGCCAAGGGCAGCTCGGTGTTCGTGGCCCCGGCGTTCCTCGGTGCGAAAAACTGGATGCCGATGGCCTACAACCAGGACACCGGCCTGTTCTACGTGCCGTCCAATGAATGGGGCATGGACATCTGGAACGAAGGCATCGCCTACAAGAAAGGCGCGGCGTTCCTCGGTGCGGGTTTCACCATCAAGCCGCTGAACGAAGATTACATCGGCGTGCTGCGGGCCATCGATCCCAAGACCGGCAAGGAAGTCTGGCGCCACAAGAACTACGCGCCGCTGTGGGGCGGGGTCCTGACCACCAAGGGCAACCTGGTGTTCACCGGTACGCCTGAAGGGTTCTTGCAGGCCTTCAACGCCAAGACCGGGGAAAAGGTCTGGGAATTCCAGACCGGCTCCGGTGTGCTCGGTTCGCCGATCACCTGGGAAATGGACGGCGAGCAGTACGTCTCGGTGGTGTCCGGCTGGGGTGGTGCGGTGCCGCTGTGGGGCGGCGAGGTGGCCAAGCGCGTGAAGGACTTCAACCAGGGCGGCATGCTCTGGACCTTCAAGTTGCCGAAGGAGCTTGTCGCAAAACGCTAAAACCTTGCCGAGAACCGTGGCGAGGGAGCTTGCTCCCGC
>NZ_JAOSHO010000253.1 GCF_025917275.1 Pseudomonas agronomica
CGGCAGCTCCTACACAGAGCCCAGCGGGAGCAAGCTCCCTCGCCACGGAGTTAGCGGCATCTCACCGGAGAGTCGCAGCCCAGCGCCATTATCGGTAACATACCGGCCTTTCCCGCAGCCCTTCTGCGCCCTGCCGAATAAGCCCATTCCATGCCTCTTGAACTCAGCGTTGACCTCTCCACCCTCGCTATCCTGGCCGTTGTCGCGTTCATCGCCGGCTTCATCGATGCCATCGCTGGAGGGGGTGGCCTGCTTACCACGCCTGCCCTGCTGACCGCTGGCTTGCCGCCGCACCTGGTGCTGGGCACCAACAAGCTCAGCTCGACTTTTGGTTCGGCCACGGCCAGCTTCACGTTCTACAGGCGCAAGCTGTTTCATCCGCGGCAGTGGACCCACGCCCTCGTCGGCACGCTGGTCGGTGCCTTGGCCGGCGCCGTCGTCGCCCATTACCTGCCCGCCGAGTGGCTGAACAAGATGCTGCCGGTGATTGTCTTTGCCTGCGGCCTGTACTTGCTGTTCGGCGGCACGCCCAAGGCGCCGCTGGACAGCAACGCACCGATCAAGAAGACCTGGCAGTCGCCGCAAGGCTTCACCCTCGGTTTCTATGACGGCGTGGCCGGCCCGGGCACGGGCGCGTTCTGGACCGTCAGCAGCCTGCTGCTCTATCCCATCGACCTGGTCAAGGCCAGCGGCGTGGCGCGCAGCATGAACTTCGTCAGCAACATCGCGGCGCTGTCGGTGTTCATCTTCTCGGGTCAGGTGGATTGGATCATCGGCCTGAGCATGGGGCTGTCGGTGATGGTCGGCGCGTTCTTCGGCGCGCGCACCGCCATCAGCGGCGGTGCGAAGTTCATCCGGCCAGTGTTCATCACCGTGGTGCTGGCCCTGACCGTGCGCCTAGCCTGGCAGCACTGGTTCAGCATGGCCTAAGCGCCGCGCTACATAGAGGTCGATCAAGTACCGGGCAATCGAGCGCGAGGCGGGAAGCGGTGGCAGGTCGTGGACGTTGAACCACTGCGCATCTTCGATTTCGTCCTCCTGGGGCACGATGTCGCCGCTGGCGTATTCGGCGTGAAAACCCAGCATCATCGAGTGCGGGAACGGCCAGCATTGGCTGCCCACGTACTGGATGTTCTTCACTTCGATGCTGACCTCTTCACGGACCTCACGAATCAGGCAATCCTCGGCTGACTCACCCGGCTCGGCAAAACCCGCCAGGGTGCTGTAGACACCGGTGACGAACCGGGGGGAACGGGCCAACAAGACTTCATCACCACGGGTGATCAGCACGATCATGCTCGGCGAGATTCGCGGGTAATGCCGCAGGTCGCACGCCTGGCAATACATCGCCCGCTCTCGCGATACCTGGCTCATGCGCTGGCCGCAACTGCCGCAAAAACGATGCTCGCGGGCCCAGGTGCCGATCTGCGCGGCATAACCCAACACCTTGAACAGCGTGTGGTCGTCTTCGAGCATGAAGGCCCGCAGACCTTTCCAATTGCAGCCTGGAATGTCCAGGGCGCTGTGCAGTTCCAAGAGGTAGACCGGCTCGCCATCGAGATGGCCTATACCGTGCTCGGCGAGGATCGACAGGTCCTGGCGCTTGAGCCAGTCGCGAGGAAACAGTGCGCCGTTGTCGTCGTACAGGAAGCCCTCCGGGCTGCGCGCCACGGCCCAGCCGCCGGATTTATCGGTGTCGAGTACTGCGGTGGTCCAGCGTGAAATCATGATCGGTCAGTCCAGAAATTCGGGTTTCTGTTTGCTCATATGGGCGGCCATGGCCACGCGCAAGTCATTGGATTGCAACATGGCGGCGTTCCAGGTGGCGACGTATTCCAGCCCGTCGTCGATGCGGTGGTCGCGCATGTAGCTGATCATTTCCTTGGTGCCGGTGACGGCGATCGGCGACTTGGCGGCGATATCCCGGGCAATGCCCATCACGCCATCGAGCAGGCTGGTGGTATCACTGTAGACACGATTGACCAGGCCAATGCTGCGCGCTTCGTCGGCACCGAAGGTGCGCCCCGTATAAGCGAGTTCACGCAGCATGCCGTCCCCGATGATCCGGGGCAAGCGTTGCAATGTGCCAACATCGGCTGCCATGCCGATGTCGATTTCCTTGATGGAAAATTGCGCGTCCTCCGCGGCGTAGCGCATGTCGCACGCGGAAATCAGGTCGATGGCGCCCCCCAGGCAATAGCCCTGCACCGCCGCGAGGACCGGTTTGCGGCAATTGTCCACGGTATTGAACGACGCTTGAAGCTGCAGGATCTTGCGCCGCAGCACACGGGCGTTACGGCCCACATCCTTGCCCAGCTCATTAGCGACGCCGGCCAGCATCATCAGGTCGATGCCTGACGAAAAGTGCTTGCCCGCGCCGCTCAAGACCACCACCCGCACTTCGTCGGTATCGTCGATCCATTGGAAGATATCGACGATCTCGCTCCAGAACGCCGCGTTCATGGCGTTGATCTTGTCCGGTCGATTGATCTGCACATGGGCGATATTGTCTGCAAGTTCGACGTTGAACGCTTGGTATTGCGACATGGCAGTATCCTTTTACCGGTTGGAAAGAGGCCTGAACTATACCAAGCGATTACGGCAGGACGTAGGCAGTGCATCGGCCAAAAGCGGGACTGCATCACGCTGCGCAACCTAATGTGGGAGCGAGCCTGCTCGCGAAAGCAGTGGTTCAGCTTATGAAAATGTTGACTGACCTGCCGCCTTCGCGAGCAGGCTCGCTCCCACAAGGTCTGGGGCGGGTATCAGTCCGTTGCCGGCTGCTCAGGCGCCTCCAACTGACCATCCCAACCACCGCCCAGCGCCGCAATCAACTGCACACTTGCTATCAACCGACTCTGTTGCAGGCTCAGCACGCTGCGCTCGTTGCTCAGGGCGGTGGCCTGGACGCTGACCACGTCGAGGTAGCCGATCAGCCCCGCCTTGTACTGGTTCTGCGTCAGGCGCAGGGACTCGCGGGCGGCGTCGAGGGCTTCCTGGCGCACGCGGGCTTCGTCTTCGAGCACCTTGAGCTGGATCATGTAGTTTTCGACTTCACGAAAGCCGTCGAGCACGGTCTGGCGATAGGTGGCGACGGTCTGGTCATAGGCTGCCACGCTGCGGTCGACTTCCGCGGAGCGCTGGCCGCCGTCGAACAGGGTCATCGCCAGTTGCGGGCCGACCGACCAGAAGCGGTTCGGCACACTCACCCAGTTATCGTAGGTACTGCTGCTGTAGCCGCCGCTCAGGCTCAGGCTCAGGTCTGGGTAATAGGCGGCCTTCGCCACGCCGATGTTGGCGTTGGCCGCCATGACCGAGCGCTCCGCCGAGGCGATGTCCGGACGGCGTTCGAGCAGTTGCGACGGCACCGCCACCGGGACCGGCGGCAGCGCCGGGATGTCCTGGGTTTCGGCCAGGCTGAATTCGGCCGGAGGCAAGCCGATCAACACGGCGATAGCGTTTTCGAACTGCGCCCGCTGCCAGATCAGGTCGATCAGGTCGCCCTGGGTGGTCTTGAGCTGGTTTTGCGCCTGGGCCACCGCGTCCTTGCCCGACACACCGGCGCGGTACTGGTTTTCCGTCATCTTCAGAGAGCGCTGATAGTTGTCGACGGTGGTTTGCAACAGGCGCTTCTGTTGGTCGATCACCCGCAACTGCAGGTAGTTCTGCACCAGTTCCGATTGCTGGCTCAGGCGCATCGCCGCCAAGTCGGCAAAGCTGGCCTGGGCGCTGGCTTCGTCGGCTTCCAGGGTGCGGCGCAACTTGCCCCAGACGTCCGCTTCCCAGCTCACGCCTGCCTGGGCGCTGTAGGTGTCGCGAATGCCGCTGGAGGAACTGCTCAGGCTCGAACTGCTACTGCCGGTGCCCTGGCTGGAGCGGTTCTTGCCAACCGTGAGGTCGACCGTTGGAAAGAATGCCCCGCGAGCACTGCGCGCCAAAGCCTGGGCCTGACGGTATTGGGCTTCGGCCTGGGCCACGGTCTGGTTGGAGGCGTTGAGTTTTTCCACCAGTTCGTTGAGGCGAGTATCAGCGTATAGCTCCCACCAGGCGCCACGGGCCAGGGCGTCGCTGGGGTTGGCCGGGCGCCAGCCCTGGGCCTCCTTGTATTGCACCGGCGCAGCGGCCTCGGGACGTTGGTAATCCGGACCGATCGCGCAGGCACTGAGCAGCGCCACGCACAGCGCCAGGCTCAATACTCGCGAGCCACGGGCAGTTGCCAGCGGTGCGGCAAAATTGAAAAGCGAACGGTCGGTCATAGCGGAGTTTCCAGGGCAGCATCAGTGCGCACCCCACGCCAGCGGTTGAAACGATGGCGCAGGTGATCGAGATAGAGGTAGACCACGGGAGTGGTGTAAAGCGTCAGGACCTGGCTGAACACCAGCCCGCCGATGATGGTCAGGCCCAGCGGCTGGCGCATTTCCGAACCTTCGGCACCACCGAGCAACAACGGCAAGGCACCGAGGATCGCCGCCAGCGTGGTCATCAGGATCGGCCGCAGCCGCAACAGGCACGCGCTGCGAATCGACTCCAGCGACGTTTGGCCAGCACGCTCCAATTGCAGCGCGAGGTCGATCATCAGGATGGCGTTTTTCTTCACTACGCCGATCAGCAGGAACAGGCCCAGCAGTGAAATCAGACTGAATTCGCTGCCCAGCACGTAGATCGACAGCAACGCGCCCACCCCGGCCGAGGGCAAGGTGGACAGGATGGTCAGCGGGTGGATGTAGCTTTCGTACAGCACGCCCAGCACCAGGTACACCGCCAGCAACGCCCCGAGGATCATGAACGGCTGGCTTTTCTGGGTGGCGGCGAACGCATCGGCGGTGCCCGCCATTTTCGCGATGACATCCTCGGGCATGCCAAGCTTGGCGATCGCGCGCTCGATGGCGGCCGTGCCCTGCTCCACCGTGACGCCTTCGGCCATGTCGAAGGCGATGCTCTCGGACGCGAACTGGCCTTCATGGCTGACCCGGTCGTCTTCGAGGCTGTTTTCATAGTGGGCAATCGCCGACAGCGGGACCCGCGCGCCGTCGGCGGTGATGACCTGGACCTGTTCAAGGGTGTTGGGGTCCTGGGCGTACTTCGGATTGACCTCCATCACCACCTGGTATTGGTTGAGGCTGTCGTAGATCGTCGAGATCTGCCGCTGGCTGTAGGCGTTGTTCAACACCGCCGTGACCATGTTCATGTCGATGCCCAGGCGCTTGGCCTGGTCTCGGTCGACGATCAGCGTTACTTGCTGCGCGCCGCCGCCGTCACGGGCGTCGATGGCGGTCAGCTCCGGCAAGGCCCTGAAGGCAGCCACGAGCTTGGGGTACCACTCGCGCAGGGACGCCAGGTCGGCGCTCTGCAGGATGTAGGAATACTGCGAGGTCGTCTGCTCACGCCCCCCGCCGAACTGCAGGTCCTGGTCGGCCATCAACATCAATTGGGCACCGGGTACCTTGGGCATTTCCTTGCGCAAGCGCTCGATGACCTTCTGCGCGGACATCGCCCGTTCCTTGATCGGCTTGAGGCGCACCAGCATGAAGGCATTGTTGGTGCCGTTGTTGCCGCCGATGAAACCCGCCACGCTCTGCACCGCGTCATCCTTGAGCACCGCGCGCCGGAAGATTTCCATTTTCGGCTGCATCACATTGAACGACAGTCCGTCGTCACCGCGCACGAAGCCGATCAGTTGCCCCGTGTCCTGCTGCGGCATGAACGTCTTCGGCACGACGACATACAAGGCAATGTTCACACCGACGGTTACCAACAGGCTGAGGAGGGTCAGGCGCCGATGGCGCAGCACCCAGTCCAGGCTCCGGGCGTAACCCCGGACCATGCGCTCATTGACATGGTGACTCCAGCGCTGCAAACGGTTTTCCTGCCCCGGCACATGAGGCTTGAGCCACCGCGCGCAGAGCATCGGCGTGAGCGTCAGGGACACCACCAGCGAAACCACGATGGCCGCCGCCAGGGTGATGGAAAACTCACGAAACAGGCTTTCGACGATCCCGCCCATGAACAGGATCGACAGGAACACCGCCACCAGCGAAGCGTTCATCGACAACAGGGTGAAGCCCACTTCCTCGGCGCCGAGGTAGGCGGCTTTCATCGGCGGCACGCCTTCGTCGATGTGCCGGGAAATGTTTTCCAGCACCACGATGGCGTCGTCCACCACCAGCCCGGTGGCGAGGATCAACGCCATCAGCGACAGGTTGTTCAATGAGAAACCGTACAGGTACATGACCGCGAACGTCCCCACCAGCGACACCGGCACCGCCAGGGTCGGGATCAGCGATGCCCGGAAATTGCCGAGGAACAGGAACACCACCAGCACCACCAGGGCCACGGCGATCAACAGGGTCATTTCCGCTTCATGCAAGGTGGCCTTGATCACCGGCGAGCGGTCCATGGCCAGGTTCAGCTTGACGCTGGCCGGGAGCACCGCTTGCAACGCCGGCAGCTGGCTCTTGATCTCGTTGACGGTCTCGATGATGTTCGCGCCGGCCTGGCGATTGATGACCAGCAGCACTGCGGCGTCATTGTTGAAGAAGCCACTGTTGTAGCGGTCCTCGACGCTGTCGCTGACCTTTGCCACGTCCTTGAGCCGCAGCACCGAGCCATCCTGGTAACGGATGACCAGCGTCTCGTAGTCCTTGGCCTTTTCCAACTGATCGTTGGCCTGGACTTGCCACATCCGCTTGTCGTCTTCGACCGAGCCCTTGGGCCGGCGTACGTTGCTGTCGGCAATGGCGGTGCGCACGTCGTCCAGCGCCACGCCGTACTGGTTGAGCAACTGCGGCTCCAGCTCGATGCGCACCGCCGGCAGGGAACTGCCGCCAATCTGCACTTCACCGACACCCGCCACCTGGGAAAGGCTCTGGGACAGGATCGTCGAGGCCAGGTCATAGAGCTGGCCCTTCTCCAGCACATCGGAGGTCAGCGAAAGCACCATGATCGGCGCCTGGGACGGGTTGACCTTCTTGTAGGTGGGCATGCTGCGCATGCCGCTGGGCAGCAAATTGCGCGAGGCGTTGATGGCCGCCTGCACCTCCCGGGCCGCGCCGTTGATGTCGCGGTCCAGGTCGAATTGCAGGATGACGCGGGTCGAGCCCTGGCTCGAACGGCTGCTCATGGTGTTGACCCCGGCGATGGCGCCAAACGAGCGCTCCAGCGGCGTCGCCACCGTGGACGCCATCACCTCGGGGCTGGCTCCCGGCAAGTTGGCCTGGACCACGATCACCGGGAAATCCATCTGCGGCAGCGGCGAAACCGGCAGCAAGCCAAAGCACACGCCACCGAGCAACATGATGGCGAAGCTCAGCAGCATGGTCGCCACGGGACGGCGGATGA
>NZ_JAOSHO010000254.1 GCF_025917275.1 Pseudomonas agronomica
GACTTCAGCTACATCATGGCTGTTCCCAATCACATATAGGAAGTTGCCGCAGTCCTTCCGCCCGCTGGTGCCATTGCTGCTCATAGTCGGCCTGGCACTTCCCCCAAACCCGATCGCGAATTCCAACTAAGCTCGGGATAATACGCGTTGGCTTGAGGTCACAAGCGTTCCCCCTCCATTGTTTTTGGCGGCTGAGAAGGATCGAACGCATGACAGATTGGCTCCAGAGCTATGGAGAAATGGCTGAACGGGTGCGACGCCATGATTGGGAAGGCACGCCGCTGGGGCTGCCTGAGCAATGGCCCGATGTGCTGAAGACGACGGTGGCGCTGAGCATGGCCTCGCATTTTCCCCAGGCGATCGTGTGGGGGCCGGACTTGATCACGTTGTACAACGATGCGTTCCTGCCCATTCTCGGAAGCAAGCCCGAGGCGTTGGGGCGGCCATTCAATGAGGTCTGGCGGGAGGTCTGGAGCGATATCGGTCCAATCGTACAGGCGGCTTTCGAAGGGCAAGCGACTTATATCGAGAATTTCCCCTTGATCATCGAGCGGGGCGGCGGCCCGGAGCCGGCTTATTTCACGTTCTGCTACAGCCCCATTCGGGATCAGTTCGGCAAGGTCGTGGGCATGCTCGATACGGTTACCGAGACCACTTCCACGGTGCTCATGACCCAACGCCTGGCCGTGCTCGATGCCATCGGCAGCGCCGTGGCGAATGCCACGGACCCGCAAGCCATCATGGCGACCACTGCGCGGATCCTCGCGGCGCATCTCAACCTGTCCAACTGCGCCTATGCGGACATGGACGAGGATGAGGACGGCTTCACGATCCGCGGCGATTGGGCCAGGGCCGGGTCGCCCAGTATCGTTGGGCATTACCGGTTGGCGGATTTCGGTCGGCTGGCGGTCAACAACCTTCGGGCCGGCAAGCCCTTGGTGATCAACGATAACCTGGCGGAGCTGGCGCCGGAGGAGGCGGCGGCGTTCCAGTCCATCGGTATCGCGGCCACCATTTGCGTTCCGTTGATCAAAGATGGACGTCTGACCGCCCTGATGGCCATCCACGATAAAACCCCCAGGACCTGGACTTCGAACGAGCTGGCCTTGCTGATTGAAGTCAGGGAGCGATGCTGGGCCCACATCGAGCGCGCCCGCGCCGACGCTGCGGTGCGTGAGGGCTTGGCGGCGCTGGCCGAACTGAATTCGACGCTGGAACAGCGCGTCGAGGAGCGCACCACACGGCTCAAACAGACCGAAGCCGCGCTGCGCCAATCGCAGAAGCTCGAAGCCATTGGCCAGCTGACCGGCGGCGTGGCCCACGATTTCAATAACCTGCTGACAATCATCCGTTCTTCGGTGGACTTCCTGCGCTTGCCCAACCTGTCCGACGAACGTCGACAACGCTATATGACAGCCGTCTCCGAAACCGTGGAACGGGCTTCCAAGCTGACCAGCCAGTTGCTTGCGTTTGCCCGGCGCCAGCCGCTGAAACCGGAAGTCATCGACGTCGGCAAGCAGGTGCAGAGCCTGGGCGACATGCTGCAGACCGTCACGGGGGCGCGGATCCAGGTCATCGTCGAGTTGGGCGAACGGCCTTGTTACATCCGTGCCGACTTGAGCCAGTTTGAAACGGCGTTGATCAACATGGCCCTCAACGCGCGAGACGCGATGAATGGCCAGGGCACGCTGTGGCTTCGGCTCAAATGCGGGAATGGCATACCCCCGATCCGCGGCCATGCCGGCGCAGGGCAGCACTTCGCGGCCATCGCCCTGGAGGACACCGGCACGGGTATTTCGCCGCAGAACCTGGAACATATCTTCGAGCCATTCTTCACCACCAAGGAGGTGGGGAAGGGAACAGGCCTGGGATTGTCCCAGGTGTTTGGCTTTGCCAAGCAATCGGGCGGCAACGTTGACGTTTCGACCGTGGTTGGCGAGGGAACTGTCTTCACGCTGTACCTTCCGGAGGTCGAGCATGAGACAAGGCATGAGCCGGTAAAGGAAGAGGTCCCCTCTCTGGTGTTGGAGCAGGGCAAGCGCCGGGTATTGGTCGTGGAAGACAATCTGGAAGTCGGGCGTTTTGCCAACCAGATCCTCCAGGACCTGGGCTACGAAACGGCCTGGGCAACCAACGCCGAAGAGGCATTGGAAATGGTCGGCTTGGATGCGATGGCCTTCGACGCAATATTTTCCGACGTGGTCATGCCAGGCATCAGTGGTATCGCCCTGGCCCGGGAACTGCGCCAGCGCCGCCCGGATCTGCCGGTGGTGCTGACTTCCGGCTACAGCGAGGAGCTCGCCCACAGCGGGCATGAGGGTTTCGAGTTTTTGTCAAAACCTTATTCGGCCGACCAGGTTTCCAGGGCATTGAACCGGACGATCTTAGGCGCTGAGTGAGTGTTTCCTTTTTGAAACAGTGAGTTCCATTCGTCGGCCAGCGCTTTTGTGAATAAATGGTCTGTTGATGACCGGCTAGTCTCATATCGTGAAGGCCGATATTTTCAGGCAATCGGTTGTTGCCGGTATGGGCCTCGACAAAAAAGGGGAAAGACGATGGGAGCACCGTACAGCGAGGAGAACGGAGCCGCGTACCCGATCAACGAAGGTTTGCAGTGTGGTCAGTCGGCTTATCGATCGGACTTTGGCGACGAGCCAATCAAAGCCATCAAGACGAAAGTGCCCAAAGTGCAGAGAGGGGAAAGAGCCAAATTCCTACCCAGGATTCCTGTCAGGAAATAATGCAAGCGCAGCCCCGTCACCGAATGGGGCTTTTTTTGATCTTGGAAAAGGGCGTTTCGTAGATATTTTTAATCTTTTTCCTACAGACAAATGCTTTCACGTTTCTTTCACACTCGGCCACGTAGCCTGAGCTCATCCGTTAGAAAGCAGTACCTGCCCGTTTCCCCAGCGGGCTTTTTTTTGCCTGTCATAAAACTACCGTTGCGTTTGTGGTCCAACCGTCAAGGCTGACGCGGTTTGGCGTACACTCGCGCCCGCGCGCACCGACCCTATTTCCCGATGCGGCATTCTTGAGGTTTTTATCATGCGTTTGACTTTGTCCACCTTGGTGCTTGGGCTTGTGGTCGCTCAGGGCGCGATGGCCGCTGGCGACGGTACCGCAGCGGTCGGCGGTGGTCTTGGCGGTGTCTTGGGTAATGTGGTCGGCCAGCAGATGGGCGGCAGCACTGGTGCCGCGATTGGCGCCGGAGTGGGTGGCGCAGCCGGCAGCGCGGTGGGCGCTCGCAAGGGCAGCCGTACGGAAGCTGCCATTGGTGGCGGGTTGGGTTCGGCCGGTGGTTCGATTGTTGGCAACCGCCTGGGCGGTTCGACTGGCTCCACCATTGGTGCGGGTATTGGCGGGGCGGCAGGTGGTGCCTTGGGTAGCAATCTATCCAATGATGGTGATGGGCACTCGGGCGGCAAGAAGCATAAGCACAAAAGAAAACATCGCTAAGCACATGCAAGCATGAACAAACCCGGCCTTGTGCCGGGTTTGTTCTTATTGGGCGTTTCCCCGGAACGTTTGCCGCTCCATCCCCTCGAATCCATACACCCACTTGCGATTGCGAGGTATGCCATGACGCCGGAAACCGAAGGCAAGGAAGAAAAAGGTCCCTCGGGCGTGCCCTTCATCAACGATCCGGGCGTTAACGACCCGGGCAATGAAGACCCCGGGTCGTTGATGGACGACGCTCAGGTTCCCTTGATCGAAGATGAAGACGCGGCGCTTGAGGACGATTCCTACGAGTAATCGCGCGTGTCCCTGAAACGGCATCACCAGGAGGCCATCATGTCAGCTGATTCGCCTGTCCCCGACGACGATGAAACCCCGGAATACCCGCTGCCTTCGCCCACCGATTCGCTGAGTCGCGATCAGCGGCCACCCGATGACGACAGCGGCGTCGAGCAAGTGCCAAGCGACGACCAGGACGTCGAGGCGACGCCGGACGACCCGGATATCGCCGGCGACGATGCGTCCGGCAAGCCAAGCTGATCGTTATTTCCGTCCGTCGATTTTTCGGCACCATCGACGCGCCATGGTTGCCAGACATCAGGTAGTTATCTTGAAAAGGAGACTTACCATGATGAAGACAAACGTGACGGCCCTGGCGCTGGCCGGGATTCTTTCGGCCAGTGCGGGGGCGGCTTTCGCACAATCCTCGGACAGCGCGCCGGTCGACAAGGGAGGCATGCCGCCGTCGACCCAGATGGACGCCGGTTCCACCACCGATGCCAGTGGCAATGCGCTGCCGCCCGGTTCGGTGGGTGGGGGCAATGGCGGCGATGCCAACGGCAGCAGCACCAGCCCCGGCACCGGAAGCGGTTCGACCAGCGGTGGCAGTTCAATGGGCGGCGGCTCTTCCAGCGGAGGCGGAACCGGTACCAGTGGCAGCGGTGGCAGCGGTGGCAGCGGTGGGTCCAGCGGTGGTGGATCGGGCTCCGGTTCAGGTGGTTCCGGCGGCTCAGGCAGTTAGCAACAACCCTCCGTCTATTTCTCGTGGCGAGTCAGTTGGCTCCCGTCCGGGCGAACCGCGTCGAACAAGCGCAATCTATTCCCGTTCGGTCAAGCGGCGGCCAGCTCCTCGCCATCCATTGCGAAAATTTCCCATTGCCTGTGCTTGACCCCCCTCGCTATTCTGCTGAATCCTTTAAGGCGAACACGCTACGCTGGCCGCACCTGAGCCATCCCTGGAATGTTGTGTTGATAACGGATCAGATGCGATGAATGCACCGCTGAAAAAGTTTGGCCCGATCAAGGCTGTGATTTTCGACATGGATGGCTTGTTGCTCGATACCGAGGGCATCTACACCGAGGTGACCTCCATTATCGCTGAGCGCTACGGGCGCACGTTCGACTGGAGCGTCAAGCAGAACATCATCGGGCGTGGCGCCACTGACCTGGCCAACTATGTTGTCCAGGCGCTGGACTTGCCGATCACCCCTCAAGAATTCCTGATCATTCGCGAACCCCTGATGCGTGAGCGTTTTCCCCACGCGCTGGGGATGCCTGGCGCCGAGGAATTGGTGCGGCACCTGAAGGCCCACAATATTCCGATTGCGGTGGGCACCAGTTCGTCGAGCCCGACCTTCGCGTTGAAAACCACGTTGCACCGGGACTGGTTCGCGCTGTTCGACTGCATCGTGACGGCGGATGATCCTGAAGTCGGCGCAGCGAAACCGGCGCCGGATATCTTCCTCACCGCCGCCCGGCGCCTGGGTGTCGAGCCGCGCGACTGTCTGGTATTCGAGGATTCCCCGTTCGGTGTGACCGCCGCGAAAGCCGCCGGCATGACCGCCATTGCCATTCCGGATTCGGCCATGGCGGACGAAAAATACGCCCACGCCGACGGGATCATCCGCTCCTTGAGGATGTTCCAGCCAAGCCTGTGTGGTTTGCCGGAATTGGAGTGGGCGTGACAACCGCTACGACATAATAAAAAAAGCCGGTCAGGGCTCAGCCATGACCGGCTTTTTTATGAGTTGAAGTCAGGCGCCGAAACCACCGTCGATGGTCAGGCTGGCCCCGGTGATGTACGCCGCTTCCGGGCCTGCCAGATAAGCGACGAAGCTGGCAATTTCTTCCACCGTGCCGTAACGACCGACTGCCATGAGGTCCATCAGGCTGGAGGCGAAGTCGCTGTCGGCCGGGTTCATGTCGGTGTCCACCGGGCCGGGCTGCACGTTGTTGACAGTGATGCCGCGCGGGCCGAGGTCACGGGCCAGGCCTTTGGTCAGGCCCACCAGCGCAGATTTACTCATGGCGTACGCGGCGCCGCCGGCGAAGGGCATGCGGTCGGCGTTGGTGCTGCCGATGTTGATGACCCGACCGCCCTTGGTCATGTGCTGCGCGGCGGCCTGGGTGGCAACGAACACGCTGCGCACGTTGATCGCCAGGGTCTGGTCGAAATCTTCGAGTTTGAATTCTTCCAGTGGCCCCATGGCCAGCACGCCAGCATTGTTGACCAGGATGTCCAACCGGCCAAAAGCCTCGACGGTGGCGGCGACGGCGTTACGGACGGCGTCGGCGTCGGCGCTGTCTGCCTTGATTGCCAGGGCCTTGCCACCGGCTGCGGTGATGCTGTTCTGCAGTTCTTGGGATTTTGCTGCTGAGCTGACGTAGGTGAACGCTACTGCGGCGCCTTCTGCGGCGAGGCGTTTGACGATGGCGGCGCCGATGCCGCGGGAACCGCCTTGGATCAAGGCGACTTTACCGTTCAGTGCTTGAGTACTCATGTATTTCTCCAAAGGTGCCGGGGCGAGATGCCGCGGTTGATGGGGCGAGTATCAAGACTAGGCTATCGGCTGGGTAGACCTTCGTTGATATAGTCTGTGTAAACCAAAAGTTTATAGTGGGCGCCATGGAGAGTTTCAGTAGTATCGAATGTTTTGTTCGCAGCGCGGAAGTCGGCAGCTTCGCCGAGGCTGCGCGACGCCTGAGCCTGACACCCGCAGCGGTGGGCAAGAGCGTGGCCAAGCTTGAGGCACGCCTGGGCGTGCGATTGTTCCAGCGCAGCACCCGCAGCCTGACCTTGACCGAGGCCGGGCAATTGTTCTTGCGAGAAGTGGGCAGTAGTTTCAATACGATCCAGAACGCCGTTGCCAACCTTGCCAGCGCTGGTGGGCAGCCAGCCGGCACGCTGAAAGTGAGCATGGGCACGGCGTTCGGGCGTTTGTTTGTCGTGCCGTTGCTAGGGGAATTCCTGGGACGATACCCGGCAATCAACCCGGACTGGCATTTCGATAATCGCCAGGTGGACCTGATCGGCCAGGGCTTCGACGCGGCCATTGGCGGCGGTTTCGAACTGCCCCAAGGCGTGGTGGCGCGCAAGTTGACAGTGGCTCATCGCGTGTTGGTTGCATCCCAAGCGTATCTGCAGAGTCACTCCGCCATCTTTGAGCCGCAAGACCTGGCGCCACATCACGGCATTCTGATCCGCTCGCCGCAGACTGGGCGGGTCCGTTCATGGCAACTGACCAGCCGCAACCGGGAACACAGCCCGTTGACCCTCAAGGCGCAAATGACAATGAGTGACTCCGAAGCCGCTTGCATCACTGCAGCCCAAGGGCTGGGCATCGCCCTGGTGAGCATGCCGTTTGCCGTGGCGTACCTGGACAGCGGCGCGCTGCAACGCGTGCTGCCGGGTTGGTATGTCGATGACGGCAACATCTCAATTTATTACGCCGAACACAAACTGCTGCCAGGCAAGACCCGGGCGTTCGTGGACTTCATCATCGAGCGGTTTGCCGAACTGGGGTTGGCCAAGCGGTTCAGTGCGGTTTGAGTTGGACGCTGGATCGTGTTGGGCCCTTCGCGAGCAGGCTCGCTCC